>JAHBTM010000008.1 GCA_019638635.1 Ferruginibacter sp.
CGAAGTTGTATTAAATTCTTGCGGCAAACATTCTCCACCTTCGTTCACGTTCAGGAAAATGGGTGCACATGGCTCATCAAACGGAGGAGGTGGCGGTGGAGTACCTACACATATATTAAAGTTTGCAGTGGAGGCTGAGGAACTGGACCATGTCCATACCCGAACATAATATGTATTACCGATTGTCAACCCACCCACAATCATTGTGTTCGGATCAGAGCAACTCAATTGATTCAATGATCCGCAAGAGGCACCTTCGTACAGTGCCATTACCATATCCGTAGTTGAGCCGGAAACATTCAATAAGGAAACCACATGCTGAGCGCTGGTAGCTACAAAAGAGAACCAAACATCATCGTTTGCACCGAAAGCACCACAACTGGGTGCAGGTACTCCCGTAGAGCCGGTTGATGAAACGGTTGAGCCTGCTGTTACCACCCCGCAGTTTAAATCAGGATTCACCGTAAGCTGCACCGCCCCAGTACATTCATCGTTGGCCGGTGGCGGAGGAGGGGTTCCTATACATATATTAAAACTGGCCGTGGATGTGGAGGTACTCGTCCACGTCCAAACACGAACATAATACGTATCTCCGGCAGTTAAACCACCTACAACCATTTCATTAGGATCAGAACATTGCAAATGTGTCAATGCACCGCAGTTGGCGCCGCTGTAGAGAGACATTGCCATATCAGTAGTAACCCCCGTAACATTCAACAGCGAAATACTATGAACCGAACCGGTTGCTACAAAAGAGAACCACACATCATCATTGGTACCGGCAGCGCCACAGGTTGGAGGTGGTGCAGATGATGAATTGGTTGCAGATACGGTTGTTCCGGCTGTAACCACTCCACAGTTCAAATCGGGATTCACCGTAAGAGGAATAGCCCCGGAACATTCATCATTGGCGGGAGGTGGTGGTGGGATGACAGCACAAATTCCAAAAGTACCTTCTCCACTTCCATTCCATGTAAAAAAGCGAATGTATAAAATTGTATTGGGCTGCAAACCTCCAACCGTTAACTCGGGCATAAAGCCCGGTCCGCTATCATCATCGCAGGCAATCAATGTGAGGTTATTACAGGTGCCTGTGTAAAGCGCCAAAGCACCATCAGTAATTTGTTGAGCTTCCGTTTGAATGGTGATTGCACCTCCTGCAGGAACGAGAATCTGAAACCAGATATCATCGTCCTGATAATTGGAACAACCCGGTGCAGGAACACCCGGAGAACCCGTTGCATCCTGATTGCTGAAAGTCTGGAAATTACATACATTGGAAACATTCAGAAACAACGCATCGCAGGGATCATCGTTCTGAGGCTGAGCAAACGCATTTGCTCCCAAAAAGAAAACCAGGCAAAACATGCTGATGGTTTTAAAAACTACGCCCGTTGCTTGCACTGATTTATAAAAGATATTCATGGTATTCGTTTAATTAGTTAGAATAGATTCACTATAGGCTGCTGCTTTTTATTTGCAGTTATTCAGATTTACCCAATTCGAAACGGAGGCCCAATTCATGTGCCCCGGATCCGTTGGTAAAAATGCTGATGGGTGCCTGATAGTAATCGTAGCTATAGCTCAGACCAATTTTCTTTTTGATCTTAAACCCGGCTTGTAAACTCCAGGCTTGCTCAATGCGCCAGTTAATCCCCCACCACACTTTATCCTGATAATCGAGTTGCATACCAAACTCAAATTCCGAAGGGGAATTCTCAATGACGCGAACCATTGCGTTGGGTATCAGGTAAATATCTGCACCGGTATTGATGCGATAACTCGCGGTTGCATTATAATGGCGATATAGTTTTCCTCCGGTTTTCGCATTTGGCACATCCGCTAATTGCAGTTTAGATTGAATCAACTGACTGGCGGCAACACCTACTGCTAATTTCCCGGTGGTAAAATACACTCCGGCACCGGCGTCAATCCCCAGTTTATTCTCAGCCCCCGCCAATACAGGGTCGTTGCCCAGTGAACCGCTTATCTTGTTTTTATCAATTGCAAATTGAAGAGCCCGCAATTCTAGTCCCAAACCTAAGCGGTGATTGGGATTTTGCATCTTAACATGGTAAGAATAGGCCAGTTGAATTCCGGTACGACTGGTAGGCCCGGTCTCGTCGCGATAAATATAGGTTCCGATGCCAGCGTTCATTTTCTCCCAGTCAAAATCGCCGTAAATCATGTACGTTCGGGGGTTTCCGGGAAAAGACGACCACATGTTTCGATAGGAAAGTCCGATTAAATCTTTCTGTGCGATACCTGCTGCACCGGGGTTATACATCGGGTTATGCTGCATATACTGACTGGTAAAATGTAGTTGTTGAGCTACCACAACAGACGAACCCGAAACAAACGCCATCAGGAGTATAAGTTTCCTCATAATTGTTGTTTCACGATGAAAAATAAAAAACCGTTAAATTTTAATGTACAATTATACTAAATTTTCTGCTTCAACGTTGCGGATATTTTTCAATCGCTCCCGAAATTCTTCTAATCGGTGGGAAGGGATGGCTGCCTTAATAAATGGGAAAAGTTGAATTTCCTGTTCTACTATATTGGCCTGCAATTGTTTGAGTAATTGTATCACCTCATTGGTTTGTTCATATTGAAAATGAAGGATATAGGGGATTTCTATTGCTTTTTTGGTGTGGGGAACGGTTTGAAGTGCCAGGGCTGTGGCGGTTTTATATGCTTTAATGAGGCCGGGGACTCCTAACAGGGTACCTCCAAAATACCGCACCACAATGACTCCGATGTTGGTTAACTGCTTACTGTCAATCTGCCCCAGGATAGGCCTGCCTGCGGACCCGGATGGTTCACCGTCATCGTTTACCCGAAACTGATCACCTGTAACACCCATCCTGTACGCAAAACAATGGTGAACGGCTTTAGGGTGATCCTCTTTCTGTTTTACCAGCATCTCTTTAAATGCCGCGGTTGTATCCATCGGGAAAGCAAAGGCAATGAATGAGCTGCCCCTGTCTTTATAGGTAGCCGTTGCCATTTGATCTATGGTATAATAAAAATCCATTATGAGGCCGTTGAGCTTAACAACATTATAGCCAGCAAAGCTACTCCAATTCCAATTTTATTGGTGCGTGATAATGATTCGCGAAATAACAGCAACCCTACCAGTACGTTCACCACAACTATAGCCACATTATTCACCGGTATCCATACAGAACTATGATCGGGGTATGCCTTTAGGAAACGTATTAAACACCAAATGGAAAAATAATTGGGAATGCCCAGCAAAATGCCCGCCCACAAGGCCTTGGGTTGAAAGACAATAGAACCAGACAACAAACCAGCCACCCACAGGATGATACCCGCCATACAGGCTACACCAAAACATAATATCAGAAACGGACCGGCAGTATCATTCGTTAAATGATGATGCTCTGTATATTTAACGAGTGTATCCAGCAAACCACATCCGATGAAAATACTAACCGGCAGCCAAACAGATGCACGGCTTACGCCGACTCCGGCAGATCGTTGAGGCATGAATGTGAGCACTACCGCCAGTAACGTGAGCGCCATCCCAGCGCCTTTCAGTACAGTGAGCTGATCACCATATAACATCAATGAAGCAAGAAATGGGATGACCAGTGAAACCTTGGTTGCCACGGTAGCGGTAGCTACGCCGTTATGCTTTACCGTAAGAGCCGTCAGGTTGAATGTAAGGATAAACCCTAACCCCAGCATGAGTGCGAATGGCCATACAGATGCTGCCAAACCGGTGAGTTGACGGGCTTCGCCGGGCATCATCCATAAACCTGTGAGTACACAAATGGCATAATTGTACACAATGGTTTGAAAGACATTGATACCATATCGGTTGCACAATTTAAATACAATGTTCAACCAAGCAGATAAGAAAACACTCCCCGCAAGAAAAAGCATCAGGTGTTGTTTAAATTTCTGTAATATCTGATTTCTTCTCCATTCAGGGTTTGAATTTTTTCGGGTAGTGCATCCGGTACATCAGGTGCTTTTAGTCCTGCTCCGGTTTTCATTTGTGTATTCACAATCACACGCAGTTCATCCCACTTACCGGAACGCATAAACGAAATAAGAATTTTTTGTCCGCCCTCTATCAAAACCGATTGAATTCCCATATGATACCAACTTTCCAGCAACCCATCAACACTGTCCCAGTCATCGATTTTTACATGGGAGATGTTTTGCGAAGCGCCTGATCGCAAGCTGTTCATCACTAGCAGAGGTGAGGCTTCCTGAAATATTTTTTGGTTAGAAGGCACACGCAATTGCCGGTCGAGCAGGATGCGTACCGGGCTTTTACCTGGCCAACGGCGGTTCGTTAGTAGGGGGTCGTCTGCAAGGGCGGTTTCGGTACCAACGGCAATCCCTGCTAATTCACTTCGCCAACGGTGTACCAGCAAATCAGTCAATGCATCACTGATTTTAAGGCGTACACGGGTTCCGGAGCCCATAAACCCATCAGCAGTTTGTGCCCATTTTAAAACTATGAACGGGCGTTGTCGGGTATGAAATGTGTAAAATGCTTCAACCAACCTTCTGCCCTCCGATTCTAACACACCCGTTATCACTTCAACCCCAGCTTCCCGTAACCTGCGGATAGCTGAGCCATTTACCGCCTCGAAAGGATCAGTAACGGATATGACTACACGAGGAATACCGTGCTTCAGGATTTTATCAGTGCAGGGTGGGGTTTTACCGAAATGATTGCACGGTTCCAGGCTTACATATAAAGTAGATTCCGGAATTAAACATTTATCCGTTTCCGTAACGGAATCTATGCAATGAACTTCAGCGTGCGGACCTCCATAGCATCGGTGGTACCCTTCCCCTATTACCCGTTGTTGATACACCAACACGGCACCCACCAATGGATTGGGGGCAACTTTCCCCTTACCCATTGCAGCCAGCTGAAAACAGCGTTGCATGTATATCTCGTGCTCTTTCATTGATTTGAAAACATAAAAATATAAGTTTGTGCCCATGAACGCCCGAAAATTCTTTCGCGAGTATGTATTGAACATTCAACAGGTAATGGAACCATCTGCAGCTGTACAGGTTGCTGAAACATTACTGGAACATTATTCGGGAGTTACGAGAAGACAAATGATTCTGAATCCGGAATTAATGCTGAACCCTGAAACTATACAACCACTCGAAGCTGCGCTTCTACGGTTAAGGCAACGTGAGCCGGTGCAGTACATCACGGAAACGGGTTGGTTCTACGATATGCCATTCAAGGTAAGCCCTGCCGTATTAATTCCCCGGCCCGAAACAGAGGAATTAGTGGAAAAAGTGATTGAACGTTGCCGTTCATGGGAACCACTTCATATACTCGACGTAGGCACGGGAAGCGGTTGTATGGCCATCACCCTAAAAAAACAATTACCTCACGCCAGCGTTACTGCAATAGATGTGAGTAAGGCCGCACTGGAAATAGCTCAATACAATGCCGGGCAACACCACACCGTAATCAACTTTAAAGAGGTGGATTTTTTAAATGCGTATGCGAGATTAGCATTGAATTCCTATTCTATCATTGTGAGTAATCCTCCTTACATTCCGGATGAAGAAAAAACTATAATGGATGAAAATGTAGTACGCTACGAACCCCATCTGGCCCTGTTTGCATCAGACCATCTGGTATTTTACAAAGCGCTTGCCGTATTTGGAAAAACAAACCTCCACCCCAACGGATATATTTATTGTGAGATACATCAACGATATGCAGAGGAGGTGTTGAAGGTATTTAAAACAGCAGGATATCGCGCAGTAGTACATCCAGACATCAGCGGGAACCAACGTATGGTAGAAGCTACTCTGACCCACTCACGGTAGCAGAAGTAGTAGCCCCCAGTTTGCGGGCCACCTTCATTACACGCACCACCTCACCCCAGTGAGCGATAGAATCTGCATTAATAACCACAGCAGGTTTAATGCTGTCGCCCTCATGAATATATTTGCGCAACACAGATTCCAGTGAATCAACGGGAACCTGTTTGACACCTACATAAAAGTTTTTATTCTTATCTACACTTACCACCACACTTTGTTTCAGTTTAGTGTCGCTTTTAGAACGCGGCACATTCATCTTAATCACATTCGGATTAGCCAGCGTAGAAATCATCAGGAAGAACATGAGCAGGATGAACAATATATCATTGAGCGGACCGGTGTCCACTTCATTGTGTTCTTCCCTGAATCTGTTTTTTCTAAGACGCATGTATGAATGAGGTTATATAAATATTGAATTAACGGGTAGGCTCCTGCAGCATATCAATAAATTCATTGCTGGCACCTTCCATCATGTTGGCCGTACGGTTGATTTGTGTATCCAGGTAACTGTATCCCAAAAATGAAAGCATACCAATGATCAAACCGGTGGCAGAGGTAATCAGCTTTACGTACATGGCATCGGCAATTTGTGTAATGGAGGGATTGTCGATGGATGCAAATTGCTTCAGCAATAATACCAGGCCTATAATGGTTCCCACAAAACCAAACAATGGTGCAAAACGAGAAATCACAGAAAGGATATTCATATTGCGCTCCATTTTATACATCTCCAGTTTGCCCACATTTTCCATGCTTTTTTCAATAGCATCAATGGGCTTGCCAATGCGTTGTATTCCTTTATCGATGATACGGGCAACCGGACTGGAATTGTTTTTCGTCATGCTGCGCGCTGCGGCAATATTGCCTGAAACGATATGATCACGAATGATAGGCATGAAATTCTCATCTACTTTAGATGCTTTGCGAATCACCAATAATCTTTCAATGAAAAAATATACGGCCAGTGCAAACAACAGAAATAATGGGAACATGAGCGGGCCACCTTTACCGAGTAAACTCCAGATTGATTCTGTTTTTTCTCCGGCCACTGCTTCTGCCGCCACTTTCAGTGTATCGGCTTGTAGAAAAATAGGAAACATTAATTTTTTCTTTAAATGTTTAAATCAATTTCCAAACGCAATTAAATGAATAAAGATTGATTTATTAAAAAAACGATTTGTTAATCTTACCCAACAGTCATTATGCTTTCAACGTATCCTGTTCTTTCAGGTGTAACATGCCCATGATTTGTTGCATGGTACGTTCCATACCCTGACTGCTGCCATCGAGGAATATCACATTTCCGTTTCCATACTCTGCAAAATTTTTGATGGCTTCCACCCACATGCTGAACAAAATTACATTCGTATCCAGATTGGCTTGTTTCATTTCGGATGCTGCCTGCGACATACCCTTGGCCACTTCTTCCCTGAACAAGGCTACTCCCTGACCGCGCAACTGTGCTGCCAAACGTTCTGCTTCTGCAGCAATTTTGATTGCATTTCCTTCCGCTTCGGCTGATTTGGTTTTAGTAATCAGTAAGGCTTGCCCTTCGTTTTCTGCTGCAGCCTTCAGGTTGTTGGATGCCACTACCTTGCTCATACTATCCATAATAGCCTGGTCGAAAGTGATGTCATTGATTTGAAGATCCTGCAAGTGGTATCCCCATTCTTCGAGTGATTGATCTACATGCTCTTTCACAAACTCCACAATATCGCGTCGCAATCCTAAAATTTCTGATTGACGACGGGTAGCTACAAACGCACGAATATTTCCTTCAATGGTTCTGACCAATGCCTGCATCAGATCACGGTCGCTGATGAACTTAAACGCCACCTTTTTGATAGTGCCTTCCTCTTCATTCTGCACAGAATAAAGTAACATCGATTTAAAATACACGTTCGCCTGATCGATGGTTACTGCTTGAAATTCGAGTTCCACTGATCGGTTTTGGATACTCACTTTTTTATGAATCTGCTCCAGTAAAGGTATTTTAAAGTTTAAGCCCGGGCGCATGATGCGACGGTATTTACCGAACATCGTTACCACGGCAATAAATCCCTGGTTTACGGTTACCACACTCCCTGCGATAATAACCACCAATAATATAATCCACCAGTTTTGAGATATAAAGTCCATACAATATGATTTTGCGTGAAGATAGATATAATCAGGATAATGTACCGTTTGTCTATTCAGCACCTGTCTACACCTTAAGTACCATGCTCTTTCAATCAACCCTTGGATGATTACTTAACCAGGATGTATTGGAAATGCAGTTCAGCCCTTTGAATGAAACAAACATCATCCAATACTCCGCTCCTGCCACACGGCGCACAAATGCACCACAGTTTCTGCAGCCTTCGCCATATCAGCAGTACCAATCCACTCTAGTTTGCTATGGATATTTTGCATGCCGGTGAAAATATTCGGACAGGGCAAGCCCATATAACTCAAACGGCTCCCATCGGTTCCGCCGCGGATACTTTCTGTAGTAACGGTGAGGCCTGCACGACGAATAGCTTCAGCTGCATACTCAACTACCTGTGGGTTTTGTACGAGGATGTCTTTCATATTCCGGTATTGCTCCCGGGCTTCGTATTCCATGGTGGCACCCTGAAATGTGGAAACCACTTCGCGTGCCATTTTCTCCAGCCGTTGATGGTGACTTTGCAAAGCCGGTGTTTGAAAATCGCGAACGATAAAAGAAATCGTTGCTTTTTCTGCAATGCCATTCACGGCAACCGGATGTACAAAGCCCTGTTTTTTCTCGGTGGTTTCAGGGCTCCATTCGTTTTTCGGCAGTGCATCCAAAACTGCTCCGGCAATTTTAATGGCATTCACCAGTTTATCCTTTGCATAACCGGGATGGGCAATCACGCCATGAATGGTAATGGTTGCACCATCGGCGCTGAAGGTTTCATCTTCCAGGCATCCCGCTTCGCCTCCATCCAATGTATAACCAAATTGAGCGCCCATTTTTTTCAGGTTGATTTTTTCGGTGCCACGACCTACTTCCTCATCAGGTGTAAACACCACCCGAACATCGCCATGCTTCACATCAGGATGCGTTATTAAAAATTGCATGGCTTGCATAATAGCCGCTACACCGCTTTTATCATCTGCGCCCAGCAGGGTATCGCCAGAAGCGGTGATGATATCTTTACCTATATGATTTTTTAAATACGGTGAATCTTTCAGCCGCAGCACCTGCACGGGATCTTTGGGCAGGGGGATGTCGACACCATCATAATTCCGGTGTAAAATCGGCAACACATTTGTACCACTGCAATCAGGCGCTGTATCCACATGGGCACAAAAGGCAATCACAGGAACCGGGTGTGGTACATTCGATGATAATTTCGCATATACGTAACCGTTTTCATCCATTTCCACATCCTCCATGCCCATCTCTTTCAGTTCCTTTTCGAGGATGCGGGACAGATCCTTCTGTTTTTCAGTAGATGGGAAGGAAGTTGCATTCGGATCACTTTGTGTATCTACCTGTACATATCTCATAAAACGTGCCGCCACGTCGTCGGGTTGAATGTGTATCATTTTTTCAGCTTTCTGCAAACTTAAGATTTTGAAAAGGGTTGCATAAAAAAAAGCAGTACGAATACTGCTTTATACATTGTGAACGGTGATGTGTTAAACAATTTCCACCAGTTCAATATCAAATACGAGTTCTTTTCCTGCCAGCATATGATTGGCATCAAGGATAACCACATCATCTCTCAATTCAGCCACTACCACAGGGAAAGGCTGGCCTGCCTGATTGGATAATGTTAACGTCATGCCTACTTCCAACACCATATCAGCGGGCACGTTCTCTTTCGGGAACGGAATCATCGCATCATCTTCGCGTTCACCGTAGGCATCGGCCGGTAAAATGTTGATGGTTTTTTTCTCTCCTTTTGTCATGCCGGGCATAGCGGCATCGAATCCGCGAATCATTTGTCCGGCGCCTACGGTAAACTCCAGGGGTTCAAGCCCTTCGGAGCTATCGAATAATTCGCCACTGGTTAATTTTCCGGTGTAGTGCACTCGTACCACATCTCCTGCTTGTACTGTTCTCATTGTTGTAAATTTTTTAAGTAAAAAAAACCGAATGCAGCCATCGTGAAATAACCCATCGGAATGGCAATTTAGTAATAATTTAAGCGCCTGATTGAAAAAGAATAGCCATATTTGAACCCGATATGAAATCTATCATTTGTTTTTTATCTCTATGGGTATATGTATCAGGTGTTTGTGCACAACCCGGAAACTATGCACCCATTCCAAAAATTATTCCGGCCGCAGAGCGTATGGAAGTGTATTTACCGTTGTTAAAAGGAAAAAATGTAGGCGTGTTTGCCAACCATACCAGTTTGGTGGGCCGCACACATTTGGTAGATACGCTGTTATCAACCGGCATTCGGGTAACTAAAGTATTCGGTCCGGAACATGGTTTTAGAGGGACAGCCGGTGCGGGTGAAAAAGTGAAAAGCGACAAGGATAATGTACGCGGATTAACAGTCATCAGTTTATACGGAAATAAAAAGAAACCTTCCGCAGATGACCTGAAAGGACTGGATGTATTGTTATTCGATTTGCAAGATGTAGGAGTTCGTTTTTACACATATATTTCTTCTTTACAATATTTCATGGAAGCCGCGTTTGAACAAGGCATTCCGCTGATGGTGCTGGACAGACCCAATCCGAACGGGCATTACATTGACGGCCCGGTGCTGGAAAAATCATTTGCCTCCTTTGTAGGACTTCAACCCGTGCCTGTTGTATATGGTATGACCATAGGTGAATACGCGATGATGATAGCCGGGGAAAGATGGCTCACCCCACAGGCGAATAAAAAGTTTGATTATTACAGGAATGCAAAATCAACACCCGATACGCCTTTTCATTTTTTGGTAATTAAATGCGTGAATTACGATCGAAACATCGAGTACACATTACCGGTAGCTCCTTCTCCCAACTTGCCTGATCAGGCAACCATCCGCATGTATCCTTCCACCTGTTTTTTTGAAGGCACGGTGATGAGCGAGGGACGGGGAACAGATAAACCCTTTTTGTATGTTGGTCATCCCACCCTGCCTAAAAACATGTTCACTTTTACACCGAAACCCAATGCAGGAGCTAAATCGAGTAAATGTTATTACCAAACCTGCTATGGCTGGAATTTCACTCCTACCGCTCAAAGAAAGAAATTCGACCGTATACGGATTGATTATCTGATAAACGCATACCATGCGTTTCCGGGTAAAGACACTTTTTTCCTGAAGAATAATTTTTTCAACAAACTGGCGGGTAACAGCACGTTGATGGAACAAATCCGCAAGGGCACAACGGAAAAAGAAATCCGCAAAAGCTGGCAACCGGGTATCGATCGCTTTAAAGCCATACGCAAAAACTATCTCCTTTATCCTGATTTTGAATCATACAGATGAACCGACAATCAATTCGAATTATTTTCATGGGCACACCGGAGTTTGCAGCCCAATCGCTGGAAGCATTGGTGGATGGTGGTTTTAATGTTGTAGCTGTGGTGACCGCACCCGACAAACCAGCGGGACGTGGATTGCAACTACAGCAAAGTGCTGTGAAAAAACTGGCACTGCAACATCATATTCCCGTTTTGCAACCCGAAAAATTAAAAGATCCTGAGTTTCTGGAAACACTCAAAGTTTACAGAGCCGATGTGCAAGTGGTGGTTGCTTTCAGGATGTTGCCCGAAGTTGTATGGAACATGCCGCCCATGGGTACTATCAATGTACATGGTTCACTGTTACCTGATTACCGCGGAGCCGCACCCATTCATCATGCCGTAATGAACGGTGAAACCATGACGGGTGTTACTACCTTCAAGCTGAAACACGAAATAGACACGGGAGATATCCTTTTACAGGACTCATTGGCGATTGGCCCCGATGAAACCACTGGCTCTTTGCACGACCGTATGATGGTTGCCGGTGCACAATTACTGCTGAAAACACTCGACCAGCTGATAGCCGGCACAGTACAACCCATACCACAAGCGATGCAATCTGCGAAACATGCTCCTAAAATTCATACGGAAGATTGTGTACTTGATTTTCAAAAGACCGCAGGTGAAGTGCACAACCATGTTCGGGGTTTATCGCCATTTCCGGGAGCCTTTACCGGAATAGGTGGAAAGATGTTGAAAATATTTCGTACATCCCTAACCGTTATACCATCTGAAAAAGCAGGCAAGATATCTACTGACGGGAAAACACATTTCAGGATTCATTGCAGCGACTTTCAACTGGAAGTGACGGAACTACAGTTAGAAGGCAAAAAGAAAATGCACGTGGCTGACTTTTTAAGGGGATACCGGCTGAGTGAATCTTCAGTAGGATAACTCGCAAGTAAAGGTGGTTCCTGACACCTGTAGTGCTTCTGCAGCTGCGTTGCTCAGGCGTAAATCAATCCCTACATTTTCTGAAATATCGGGTACCACATCCAATACTTTGGCATAGATGGTTTTGCCATTGGCCGGGTTTTGAACGGCTACGATATTGCCGGCTGCCGCACGGTTGTGGAAACAATAAAACTTACCATCATTCCATCCGCTGGTACTTTTAAATACGCCGGCTTTTACCGTCACATTTTTATTGGTGATGTGTTGCTTTAGATAAGCACTTTTGAAAAAACCTTCGGTGGATACAGTAGGTGCTGTAGTGGGCTCCGGTGTGGGTGTAGCAGGCACTTTGCTGGGTTCAGGTTGTTTGGGCGCCGGCGTAGGGGCCGGTGCATTTTCTTTTTTCGGGGCTGGAGTTACTGCAGCAACATCTACCGGCTTTTTCGGTGCGCTGCCCGATACTGCAAGCGCGGATAATTCCTTCTTCACTTTCAGATAACCAAAAATAGCATCATTGCCACCGGAACGCTTGTATAAGGGAACAATCACTTCATCCTCTGCGGCTGCGCCATCTTTTGAAAAATTGATTTCATTCAAGGGGATACGCACCATTTGTCCGATGGTTAATCCACCTTCTAAACTCATGTTATTGTACGGAGCGTATACACGCGGACTGATATTGTAAATTCTGCCAATGCTATAGAAATTTTCCTTGGGTTGAATTACATGCGTGATATACGGATCGGATGCAGGCCCTTCCACGAATATTTTTTTGGATTGTGCCTGTGCGCAAAAAACGGTAGTCAGCAACACAAACAACAGCAGCAGATTTTTCATGAGATGGTTTCTGTTAGTTGATGCAAATATGGGAAATTTTGTTGGTTTGTTGAGCCGTTCATTTGTTAATGATGCGCCAGTGCTTCGGATAATAATTGTTGATGCGGTTTGGCAACACCTTCATCCAACCCAACGCCAGCGATTGGTAACAAGCGAGCATCCATCCTTTATAACCTGGTTCTACAGGAATGGATTGTCCTCGCAGGTATTGCAATGCATCTTCTTCATTCAAACGAATTGTAGGAATCGAATGACTTTTCAAAACACTACATGCCAGCGCATGATCTGGAATCCATTCACTTTTGGAAGGAGCTCCCAAACAAACACCGGCTCTACGTATATAGAAATGTTTTTGCAACAACGGCAAGTATCCTGCCAACCCCTGGTTGAAAGCTAGGTATTGATCCTGAAACCGTACTACATCCAACGGATGTGCGGAAACATAGGGCTTTAATTGATGTACCACTTGCGCCGAAACAGTAGGAATCTTTTCAGCAGCATATGTTTTCGTTCGATTGGCATCCGGCTTGCGAAACGCAGCAATAAAAAATCCTTCCCCCCGAACATTATATGGATAAAATCGATATCCGGTAGCGCCGGAATTGGCCTGTGTTTCCACAATGTTCCAGGAAGACGGGATATCCAACGTTAATGAAGTATAACCGGAGGAAGACAGACTGTCGAGGATATGCTCGTTTTCTTCAGCCGAGTAAGAGCAGGTTGCGTAAAGCAGCAGCCCGCCGGGTTTCAGAGATGGCAACACATCCTCTAATATCTGTCGCTGGCGTACACTGCAATGTTTCACCTGTTCCGGGCTCCACTCTTTAATAGCTCCCGGATCTTTTCTAAACAAGCCGCTGCCACTGCATGGCACATCGGTTACCAACACATCAAAAAAATGTTCGAGTTTGCCAAAATCAGCCGGAGAACTACCGGTAACTACTACATTCGCGGCACCCCACCGTGTAATGTTTTCTTCTAGTATGCCTAACCGTTGTTTAATCACTTCATTGCAAACCAGTAAACTGCCCGGAGTAATGAGGCTTTGCAACAGGGTTGATTTACCTCCGGGCGCAGCACATAAATCGAGTATGCGGAGGTTTTGAGAGGTATCTGCCAAATGAGTAACCATCTGCTCCAGAAACATACTACTGGCCTCCTGTACATAATAAGCTCCGGCATGCCAAAGGGGATCTGTAATAAAGGAAGGACGGGCATGGAGATAACGCCCGTTGATACACCAGGGGACGGCTCCTGCAAACGGAAAGGATAGATTAGCCGGTTTGAAAGGATTGAGGCGAATGGAAACCGGTGGTTCAAGGAACGTATGCGCCTGAATGAAATCGCTTTCATGATAACCGGCCACTCCTTCCAGTACATTCAATAAAGCTTCTGGTAATTTCAATACCTGTGGAATTTTAATTCAACTGTAAGGTACATCAGGATTGTTTCACCTCATTACACAGTTCCTGCAACACCTTTTTGGCATCGCCAAATAACATGGATGTTTTCGGTTGGAAAAACAGTTCATTCTCGATACCCGCATAACCCGGCTTCATGCTGCGTTTGTTTACAATGACGGTTTTGGCGAGTTCTACCTCGAGGATTGGCATACCATAGATGGGCGAAGCCGGGTCTGTTTTAGCTGCGGGGTTTACTACATCGTTTGCACCGAGAATCAAAACCACATCACATGTTTTGAATTCATCATTTGCCTGTTCCATTTCCAACAGTTTATCATAGGGCACATCAGCTTCTGCCAGCAACACGTTCATATGTCCGGGCATTCTGCCTGCTACGGGATGAATGGCATATTTCACCTCCACTCCTTTGGCGATGAGTAAATTTTCCAGTTCATGACAAGTGTGTTGCGCTTGTGCTACTGCCAGTCCGTACCCAGGAACAATCATCACTTTATTGGCATAATTCATTACCATAGCCGTATCACTCAAGCTGATTTCTTTGTAATGTTGTGCACCTCCGCTAGCCGCACTTCCGTTAGTTGTATTTCCGCCAAAAGAACCAATCACTACATTCAGTAAACTTCGGTTCATGGCTTTACACATCAGCATGGTGAGCAGGGTGCCGGCTGCGCCTACGAGTATCCCTCCGGTGAGCATCACCTTATTGTCGTACATAAATCCACCTGTTGCCGCGGCTACACCGGTAAAACTGTTCAGCAGAGAAATGACTACCGGCATATCTGCCCCTCCTATAGGCAGCACAAAGAAAACGCCATACAGTAATGAAATAACCAGCGTACCATAAAAATACATAGCAGCCTGCTGCACACCGGCGTTGTAGCACCATACGGCTCCGGCAACCACCAGTACAAGAAATGCGATATTCAAAATATGCTGACCCTTAAAGCTGATGTCTTTTTGCTTTCCACTCAATTTCAGGTAAGCAATGATACTACCGGCAAAGGATACACTACCTATAATCAATCCGGCTACAATGGCCAGATAAAAACCTCCCGGTACGGATTCAGAAAAAGTGGTGCCGGGGTTTTGTTGTGCCACATGGTTCAGGTGGTTGAATTCAATCAGTGCAATGAGCATGGCACAGGCACCTCCCATACCATTAAACAAACTCACCATCTCCGGCATGGCGGTCATCTTCACTTTTTTTGCTATCATCCAACCTACTACGGTACCAACAGCCAAGGCAACGAAAATGAATCCTTTGTTTTGAATGCCCATGCCAGCATCTTCATATAAAAAAATAGTTCCGAAAATGGCGAGGGTCATCCCCAGGGCGGCCACCTGATTGCCTTTACGTGCTGACGCCGGATGAGATAGCATCTTCAATCCGATAATGAATGTGACCGAAGCAATGAGGTATAGAAGTGTGAGCAGATGTTGTTGCATCATAACGTGTGATAAGTTGATTGACTATTCATTGATATCCATTGACCATACTTGGTGTTACCGGCCTTTCTTTTTAAACATTTCCAGCATTCTGTCGGTTACCACAAAGCCACCCACCACATTCAGTGTGCCCAATACCACCGCCAGGAAACCGAGAATCAATGCGGCGTAATTATCGTGCTCCGCTTTGCCCATGACAATGATGGCACCAATAATTACCACCCCGTGGATCGCGTTGGCTCCACTCATAAGTGGCGTATGCAGCACACTCGGTACACGGCCAATGACTTCTATACCTACAAAAATCATAAGCACTACAATGTAGATGATTTGCTGATGTGCGGTAATCCAACTCAGTAACTCGTTCATAAAATAGCTTTTATTGTGATTGTCCTTTCAGTTTCTCATGCACCACCACCCCTTCATGTACCATACAGGTGCCTTTCACCAAATCATCTTCAAAATTCAGGTAGAGTGAACCTTCCGGTTTTACAATCAGTTGGAGGAAGTTGAGTATATTTTTTCCGTAGAGTTTACTGGCATCGCCCGGCATATCAGCAGACAATGCCGAGTTGCCAATAATGGTTACACCGGATGCATACACGGTTTCGTTGTTGCGGGTGAACGGCGTATTTCCTCCGGTAGCAGCGGCCAGGTCAACGATAACAGAACCGTTGCGCATACTGTTGATCATGGGCTCAGTTATAAGCAGTGGGGCTTTCTTGCCGGGAATTTGTGCAGTAGTTATAATAATATCCGACTTTGCCACACTTTCGGCTATGCGTTGCCGTTGTTTCTCTTTAAATGCGTCGGATTGTTCCACAGCATATCCACCGGCGGCAGATGCATCCGCGGCGCCTTCCACTTCAATAAACTTTGCACCGAGGCTCATCACTTCTTCTTTAACCGCAGGGCGTGTATCAAACACTTCTACCACTGCGCCTAATCTTTTGGCGGTAGCAATAGCCTGCAATCCGGCCACACCCGCTCCCAATATCAACACTTTTGCCGGAGCAATGGAACCGGCAGCCGTCATAAACATGGGAAAGTAACGCGGGTATACATTGGCCGCGAGCAATACGGCTTTGTAACCTGCTATATTAGCCTGACTACTCAGCACATCCATCGATTGTGCTCTGGTTGTCCGGGGTAATAAATCTAAACTAAAAACGGAAAGTGTATGGGATGACCACTGTGCTACGGCCTCCGGATTCCAAAGTGGAAAATACATCCCAAGCCAGATGGTATGTTTCCCGGTAGCCATATCTGCAACCGGTGGCTGATGGATGGAAAGCAACACATCGGCTTCTCGCAACACTTCATTTCTATCAACAACCCTGGCACCGGCCTGTTCGTACACTTCATCTTTTGCGAAGGCCAGATTTCCGGCTCCCAATTCAACATACACACTGAGGTTCCATTTTTGTAAAGTGGCCAGATGTTCCGGGAGGAGTGACACCCGGGTTTCTCCGGCCGGTTCTTTAAGAATTCCAACTTTCATACGCAGTGAATTACCCGAAAGATAAGCAATTTAATAACGGATTGTGTAGTGTTGTTTCACCAGAAATTCTTTTCTAAAAAAAACGATTCCGATAAAAAAGAGGTCTATACTGCTTGTAACTGCCGGATGTTTGTATATTTCTTCCCATGCCTGCTCCATCTCTTTACTCCAGTGGATATCGTCAAAAATCAGGATGGAATTATCGTGTATGCGCTCCAGTAATTGATGGAAATAATCAAGCGTGGGCTCTTTCCGGTGGTTGCCATCAATGTACACCCAGTCAACCGTATCCAATTTCTTCAGTAGTTCCGGTAACCGCTGATTAAAATCTCCCTGTATCAGCCGGACGTTTTTCAGTTGCAGAGTATCAAATGTATGTTGAGCCCAATTTGCGATAGCCGGTGCCCCTTCCAAGGTGTACACCGGTATGCCTGTGAGTGCCAGATATGAAGTAGTGATTCCCAGTGAAGTACCGAGTTCAACAATGTGCTGCGGGTGGTAGTACTCGATCATTCTGTAGAACAAGGCCGCATATCGTTGCGGTTTGAGAGAACTACGGGCAATATCGCTCACCTTGCGGCTCTTCGATTGTAATACCCGTGAACCGGCACCAAAATCTTCCACAGATATTACTTCGCTATTGTTGCGATATACTTTTCTCAGTTGTTCAATGGATTGAAATTCCGGATGCACCCTTTTGCCATTCAGCACCTGTTGTATGAATTGAAATACAAATGGAGAATGAATGCCATGCCCCCTGCCACTACCGGCCGTTACATAATAACGAATGTATTTACAGGCGAGTTGGAAGGTGGTGTACATGAATACGAAGTTATGCTTTCATCAGTCGTGGATACGCTCCCACACTTCAAACGTATAATCGTATGCGTGTTTTTCATCGGCTTGCATTTTAGTGGCAGATTTTAATTTCCAGTGGGTGGGATTGATTTCCGGAAAAAAAGTATCTCCATCCAGGTGGGTATGTACACGTGTCATGTACAGATACTGCGCTTCAGGAAACATTTGTTTGTATATGGCACCACCACCAATAATGAACACTTCCAAACAATCTGTTTCTTTGGCTAATTGCATGGCATGTTCCATATCATGGGCCACCTGCACATTTTCGTGTATCCATTTCCGTTGACCGGTGAGTACAATGTTGAAACGTCCCGGTAATATTTTTCCTACCGATTCAAAAGTTTTTCTGCCCATGATTACCGGCATCCCCCAGGTTAAGCCTTTGAAATATTTCAAATCGTTGGGCAGATGCCAGAGCAATTGACCATTCAACCCTATGGCATTATTCTCAGAAGCTGCCACTAAAATGTTTACAATCATATTCAGGTATTGAAAATTTTAAACGGCAACGGGGGCTTTTATAGCTGGATGGTATTGATATGCTGTCAGTTCAAAATCACTGTAGTTAAAACCGAAAATATCTTTCACGGCAGGATTGATGTTCATTTTCGGTAGCGGGAACGGAGTGCGCGTGAGTTGCAGATGCGCCTGTTCCATGTGGTTGCTGTAGAGGTGTGCATCTCCAAAGGTATGTACGAAATCGCCTAAGTCCATATCGGTTACCTGAGCAATCATCATCGTAAGCAATGCATACGAGGCAATATTGAACGGTACACCGAGGAACACATCGGCACTGCGCTGGTAAAGCTGACAACTCAGTTTTCGTCTTCCCTGCTCGTTGGGGGCACTGGTATAAAACTGAAACAAGCAATGACAGGGCATGAGTTTCATGTGTGGTAAATCAGCCACGTTCCATGCGCTCACGAGCAACCGGCGGCTGTCGGGGTTGGTTTTCAACTGATGAATTAAATCACGGATCTGATCCACTACTTCACCACCTTTCCCTTCCCAACTGCGCCATTGATGGCCATACACCGGACCTAAATTTCCGTTAGCATCTGCCCATTCATCCCAAATAGACACACCGTTTTCTTTTAACCAGGCAATATTGGTATCTCCTTTTAAAAACCACAGCAATTCGTAGATAATGCTTTTGAGATGGCATTTTTTAGTGGTTACCAGCGGAAATCCTTCCTGCAGATTGAAGCGCATCTGATACCCGAACACACTGCGGGTACCGGTTCCGGTGCGGTCTGATTTATCCGTACCGTGATCTATTATATGTTGGAGGAGTTGGAGGTATGCTTGCATGGGTGCAATTTAATGGAAAGCCTCATTTTGACAGAGATTTTGGTTGCTCAACTATCCACATCCCTTTAACAAAACACCTCACGAAATAGCCATAACTTTGCATCCTGTTATTTTTTTCATATGAGCGCAAAAGGAAAAGTGTTGGTGGCCATGAGCGGCGGTATTGATAGTACCGTAGCCGCGCTTATGCTCCATAAAGAAGGATATGAAGTGGTGGGCATCACCATGAAAACATGGGATTATGCCACCAGTACCGGCACAAGCGGTAAGAAGGAAACAGGTTGCTGCAACCTGGATAGTTTCAATGATGCACGCATGGCGGCGGTACAACATGGGTTCCCGCATTATATACTCGATATCCGGGATGAATTCGGTGATTTTGTGATTGAGAATTTTGTAGATGAATACCTAGCCGGACGCACACCCAATCCATGTGTGATGTGCAACACCCATATTAAATGGAGGGCCTTGCTTAAGCGTGCTGATGCGCTGGGGTGTGATTACATTGCTACCGGTCATTATGCCCAGGTTTTGCAACATGATAACGGGCGATTTTTCATCCGTAAAGGGTTGGATGAATCCAAAGATCAAAGCTATGCCTTATGGGGCTTGCAACAGGATTTACTGAAACGCACACTCCTGCCCCTCGGCACGTATCGCAAAACAGCCATACGGCAACTGGCACATGATTACGGCTATCCGGAACTCGCTAAAAAAAGTGAGAGTTATGAAATTTGTTTTGTACCGGATAACGACTACCGCGGTTTTTTAAAACGCCGTGTACCTACATTGGAAAAGGAAGTAAACGGTGGCCATTTTGTAGATACGAACGGAAAGGTGCTCGGCATACACAAGGGCTATCCGTTCTATACGGTTGGCCAACGGAAAGGACTTGATATTGCCCTGGGGAAACCCGTTTTTGTAACACGCATTATCCCCGAAACCAATACGGTGGTGTTGGGAGAAGAAGACGATTTAAAGGAAACCGAGATGCGGGTGAGTGGCATCAACTGGATGAAATACGACGAAATTACGCCCGGTATGGAGGCAGTTACTAAAATAAGATATAAGGATGCTGGCGCGCTCAGCAACTTGTACCCATACGAAAATGGTGTGAAAGTTCGTTTCTATGAAGCGGTTAAGGGCATTGCACCCGGACAAAGCGCCGTGTTTTACGAAAACAACGATGTAATCGGTGGGGGAATCATTCAACGCAATCCGCTTTAACTTTCCGCATAATATATATATCTTGGCTTTATGAAAAAAATCCTGATTCCGTTTGTTGTGATGGGATGCCTGATGTTGAACAGCTGTAAAAAATCAACGGAAGAATATGCCACTGTGCCGTTGTCTGATTACTATCCGTTACAAGCGGGTAAATACATTACGTATCGGTTAGATTCAACCGTGTTTATAAATTTTGGAACGGTACAGGTTACACGAAGTTATGAAGTGAAGTATAGTGTAGATGCTCCCATTACCGACAACCTGAACCGGCCTGCCTGGAGAATTATCCGCAGTATCCGCAATACAAGTACCGACCCATGGGTTACCGATGCCACATTCATGGCAGTGCCTACCAACAACACGCTGGAATTTATTGAAAACAACCTGCGTTTTGTGAAGCTGCATCAACCGGTGCGGAATGGTTATTCATGGAAAGGACATTCGCACATTGATACATATACTCCTTCGAGCGGATTGAGGTATTTGGATGACTGGGATTATATCTATGATTTTGTAGGAACGAACGAAACTATTAACGGATTTAACCTGAAAACACTCACGGTGCGACAGCGCGATGAAGTGATTGGCAATCCTATCGATCCGGAATCGTACAGTGAAGTGAATTATGGCATTGAAAAATATGCAGAAGGTATAGGCATGGTGTACAAATCTTTCCTGCATACTGAATACCAACCCGGAGGAGGATCTCAATCCGGCTACTTTGTGGATGGCTCTTATGGAATAGAGTTAACGTTGATAGACCACAATTGATTAAATGATATCTGTTCATTGTTCCGGGGATCGAATGCAGCAACTTTTCAACCTAATTGTGGAGAGAATTTGTGTCGCTACTTAATTACTTTTCTACAGTTGTATTATTATAACAATTGTCCACGCATAGGCTATGTCCAAGGCTTAGATCGAAAAAAATCAGCAAATTTGCCTACAATGAACACTACAATCCGTACGTTACAAATTTATTGTTTCCGACAGCTGGAATATAATGTTTAACTGGATATTCTATTCCAAATAACGCTATGCAACAAATCCTACTTCTTTCTCAAAAAATTGATCATATCTGTACTCGGAATGTGGGTACAGCCAACTTGTCGCAATAAAGTTACCAGTTGTCCGCGGTGGTACGTTTGATGATTGAACAGATGCATCAACACTTCATACACCGGTTGTTTGAAACGTACTTTTTTAGAAGTCATGTATGAAAATTCATGCGTAAAGGTGCCTATCACTGCCAGGTCAACCCATTCTTTGATTTGCTTAGACTGACGCATCCACTGATTACCCAACTCCATAATAGTACCATTAAAATGTGCAGAGGGAACCTCAACCACTTCCACCAATTTCAGTCGTTGCCACCAGATAGACTCTGCATCCAGCATATGCAATACCGTTTTGTAGATGGAAGGAAAACTGCTGATTACTTCCTGGTGAATTTGTTCATCGGATAAATTATATATCACGTCCATTATCTGTTGATTGGCCCAACAGTTGTACTGTGCGTATTTGGTCAGCGTAACTTTCATGGCTTCGGTTTTTACAAATTTAAACGAATGTTTGGTGGCGAAAACATTAGATTTGAATTCATTTCGAATCATCATGCCAGTACATATCAGAAAAGCCATTGAAAGTGATTGCATCCGATTGATGGAACTTATTCAACAACTTGCCGTGTTTGAAAAAGAACCCAACGCTATCCGGGTAAGTTTGGAGCATTTCACAGCATGTGGCTTCGGTTCCTCGCCATGCTGGGAAGCCTTTGTAGCAACCGACCAAAATCAAATCGTCGGTTTTGCCTTGTTTTACACCCGGTACAGCACCTGGAGAGGCAAGCGTCTCTATCTCGAAGATTTATATGTTACAGAACCTTTCAGAAATCAACAAGTTGGTAAACAATTGTTTGAGAAACTGCAGCAACATGCACTCGATCAGGGTTACACCGGCATGAACTGGCAGGTGCTGGAATGGAATGCAGATGCCATTCGGTTTTACAAAAAATTTGATGAGATTCACCTGGAAGACGGTTGGTTGAACGGATACTGGAAATAATATTAGGTTTTTTGGTATTACAATAATTTTACTACCTTTCATATCCCAAAAAAATAAATATATGGCCGCCCAAACGAAAAGTTGGAAGCTACTGGCTTCCTCTCTATTATTGCTATTCATTACCTTTTATTCCTGTAAAAAGAGCGACAACGTTGGTGGAGAAACGCCACCGGATTTGGTTTCACGCGTGAGCGCTTCCGCGAACGGATATGTTACCAATGAAAGTAATCAACCCGTGCAAGGTGCTACCGTGAAAATGGGTTTATCAACCACTACTACGGATGCCTATGGATATTTTGAAATCAATAACGCACAAGTAGTAAAAAATGCTGCTGTTATCACTGTTCAGCAACCGGGATATTTCAAAGCGATTAAAACTTTTGCCGTAGAAAGCGGGCGTAAACATACTACACGTATTCAACTGATTCCTCGCGTAGTGATTGGAACGATTGATGCAGCTACAGGCGGTACCGCTACGGATGCCAATGGTATGAAGGTAGAACTGCCCGCTGCCGGTGTGGTGAACGCTACTACCGGTGCCGCCTATACGGGAAGTGTACAGGTGGCAGCCCATTGGATAGACCCTTCCAGTCCGGCTATGACTGCCACCATGCCCGGCGACTTGCGTGCGTTGAACAATGATGGAATGATGCGCACCCTCATTACCTACGGTATGATTAAAGTAGAGTTAACCGGAAGTGGTGGTGAGAAATTACAAATTGCAGATGGTAAGAAATCAAAACTCACTTTCCCGCTTCCGGCAACTATGAGTGGTAGTGCTCCTACTTCAATACCTCTTTGGTATTTTGATGAAGAAAAAGGTTTGTGGATAGAAGAAGGTTCGGCTATGCGTGTAGGTAATACATACGAGGGTGAAGTGAGCCATTTCTCTTACTGGAATTGCGATGTGCCTGCCAATTTTGTTCATTTTAATGTAACAGTGATTGACGCCAACGGAAACCCCGTTCCTATGGCACATGTAAGGATACGCTCACAAAGCAATCCATATAATACAGGCGTGGGTTATACAGACAGCACCGGATACACGAGCGGATACATACCTGCCAACAGCGATTTAGTAATTGAAATTTCCTATTTCAACAGTTGTGGCACTCCATCTTACACTCAAAACTTCTCTACTACCAATGCTAATTTATCTTTAGGCATTATTACACTTCCGGCAGCAGCCGTGGCCACTGCCTCCGGCACGCTCACCGATTGTAACGGGCAGCCCGTAACCAGCGGAGCCGTAGTTGTGCAATATAGTGGCGGTCCGGTATTTCGCTATCCGGTGGATGCTACCGGTGCATTTCAGTTTAGCACACCATTGTGCGGTGCCAATGCAGTAATCAATATCATTGGGGTGGATGCAACCAGTCAACAACAAAGTAACGGTATGCCATATACGCTAGTAAGCGGCACTAACAACATCGGCAATATTCAGGCTTGTGGCGTTACTACCACACAGTTCGTAAACTTTACCATCAATGGCACTTCATATGCTTTTACTGCACCTGTAGATTCTGTGTATATGAGTGGACAGGGAACCCAGATTGCCACCATCGGAGCTTTTCAGATTAACGGAAACAACTGGATGAACATGGGAGTAGGGTGGATGAATATCGCATTAAATGCGCAACAACCTATGTACTATTTCCATACCAATCACTTGCCTGATTCTACTTCTAACCCTTCACAAAACATGTGGGTAACGATTACTGAATTGGGCAACGTGGGTGAATTTGTGGCGGGGGAATTTTCCGGCACATTTATCGGGCCTCCACCTAATAATACACCCTATGCCATTACATGTACATTCAGGGTACGGCGTCTTTTCTAAATAGATATAAATACATAAAGAAGATGTTATATGCGGTAGATTTCTGCCGCTTTTTTTATTATAACAATCTGAAATTAAATGGTTTGGCAATTAAACGTCGATCTACAGTTCTTTATAAAAGGTTCACATTAAATTAAAATGTATATTTATAAGTCACTTTTCCTTCAACCAACAACTCCACTTTCAAAATGAAAAAAGTATTTTCAATAATTACTCTTGCCACGCTTATTCTATTTTCAGGTTGCAAAAAAAACGATAGCATTGGAGGTGATGGTACACCAGATCTTGTATCTCGCGTGAGTGCCTCGGCAAATGGTTATGTTACCAATGAAACAAATCAACCCGTGCAAGGCGCTATGGTGAAAATGGGAACTTCCACAACTACAACAGATGAGTTTGGATATTTTGAAATCAACAATGCGCAAGTAGTTAAGACTGCTGCGGTAATTACTGTTCAACAAGCCGGATATTTTAATGCGATTAAAACTTTCAAGGTGGAGACCGGACGAAAACATAGTACCCGCATTCAGTTGATTCCTCGTGTGGTGATTGGAACTATCGATGCAACTACAGGTGGTGTTGCTAATGATGCCAATGGTATGAAGGTTGAACTACCTGCTGCAGGTGTGGTGAATGCAACTACCGGTGCCGCATACTCGGGAACGGTGCAAGTTGCTGCGCATTGGATAGATCCTACTAGTCCTGATTTAGCAGCCACCATGCCCGGTGATTTACGTGCATTGAATAGTGAAGGTTTGATGCGTACACTCATTACCTATGGTATGATAAAAGTAGAATTAACCGGTAGCGGTGGTGAGCAATTACAAATTGCAGATGGTAAAAAATCTAAATTAACTTTCCCACTTCCTGCAACCATGAGTGGAAGTGCTCCAGCTAGTATACCTCTATGGTATTTTGATGAAGAAAAAGGTTTATGGATAGAAGAAGGTTCGGCCATGCGTGTTGGTAATTCTTACGAAGGAGAAGTAAGTCATTTCTCATTTTGGAATGTTGATGTGCCTATGTCCCTGGTTGAATTCAATGTAACAATTCTTGATCATAATGGCAACCCTGTACCTATGGCATTGGTAAAAATTAGTTTACAAAGCAACCCCAACAATGCGGGTGTTGGATATACCGATAGCACCGGTTATACCAGTGGTTTCATTCCTGCAAATAGCAACCTAGTAATTCAAGTTATGAGTTACCTTAGGTGTGGATCTCCTGTTTATACTCAGAATTTCTCTACTACTAATACCAATATTTCTTTTGGAACACTTACTACGCCTGCTAATACAACTACATCTGTTTCGGGCATACTAAGTAATTGTAATGGCCAGCCCGTTACAACTGGTTCTATTATTGTAAGACTTAACACAGGTGCAATTATGCGTTTTCCGGTGGATGTATCAGGAGCATTTCAATTTAGTATGCCTTTGTGCGGGCCAAACGTTATTGTATCTATCGTTGGGGTGGATGATACGAATCTGCAACAAAGCAATGGGATGGCTTATACATTAATAAATGGCTCCAATAATATTGGCAACATACAAGCATGTGGTGTTAATACCTCTCAGTTTGTCAATTTCAGTATCAATGGTACATATTACTACTATACTTCGCCCGTTGATTCTATAGCCATGTTGAATCAAGGCCCAACATCACAATTCGTTATTAATGCAATTCAAGAAACTGGTTATAATAATTGGACTAACATATTTATTGAGAGGACGAACATAGCTTTGAATTCACAGCAACCCATGTTACTATTCCATACCAGTCATATTAATGGTTTATTAAACAATGAACCGTCGCAATACATATTGGTAAACATTACAGAGTATGGAAATATTGGCGAATTTATTGCCGGTAATTTTTCTGGAACTATTATAGGTGGTTACCCCAATTACGCACCTTTTGCAATTACCTGCTCATTTAGGGCTAAAAGAACATTCTAAATGTAAATTGATTAAAATCTAAATGATGATTAAGCGGTAGATTTCTGCCGCTTTTTTTGTTCTTTTCAATTATTGAAAACACACTTTTTCCTTTCCAATCCCGATGAAATACAACTAGTTAATTGATAAAACCTTTAATACTCATTGGTTTTAAGGCGGTATAATCAAGGATGTATAGATTATATAAAGTATATTTAACAACCAAATAACTCCACATTCAATATGCAAAAAGTACTTACAGCAGCCGTTATTGCCATTTTCATGCTAATAGCAGGTTGCAAAAAGGGCGACAAATTGCCAACGGGTGATTTTCCTGATTTAAATACGAGGGTAAATGCCAGCGCATCAGGATTTGTGACCAATGAACAAAATCAACCGGTTCAAGGAGCTATCGTGAAGATGGGAATGATGAGTACAACCACAAATCTATTTGGGTATTTTGAATTCAATGATGTAGAGGTTGTTAAAAATGCAGCGTTAATAAAAGTTGAAAACCCGGGTTATTTCACAGCGATTAAAACACACTCAGTAATTACAGGTGAAAAATTCTTTACACGCATTAAGCTCATTCCAAAAAATACTCTAGGAACTATAGATGCCATCACAGGAGGTAGCGTTACAGATGTCAATGGTTTTAAAATTCAAATTCAGCCGAATAGTGTGGTGTATGATGGTTCCGGACTACCTTACAACGGAGCAATTACTGTTTTCGGTTATTGGTTAAACCCTGTAAGTGATGACTTACCACTCACAATGCCGGGAGATTTACGGGCATTAAACAATAATGGCAATTTACAAAGCCTCATTACATACGGCATGGTTGCTGTAGAACTAAAAGGTAGCAATGGCGAAGCTTTACAAATTGCTTCAGGTAAAACTTCTGCTGTAACATTCCCCATTCCATCACCGCTCAATAATAGTGCCCCTGCTACTATTCCATTGTGGTATTTTGATGAAAATAACGGTCATTGGGTTGAAGAAGGGGTTGCAAACCGTGTGGGAGATTTCTATGTAGGAGAAGCAAGTCATTTCTCATTTTGGAATTGCGATGTACCAGAGAACAGGATAAATTTTTCCATTACCATAAAATCGCCACAAGGAATACCGCTGCCAAATTTTTGCATAGTATTTCAATCCACTACGCCTCCCTTCCCAAAAAGAGTATACTACACTAATTTGAATGGTTTTACAAGTGGCTTTCTTCCTAAGAATACGAATATGATAATGGAAGTTAAAGGCACGACTTTGTGCAGCAATGTTATTTATACTCAGCCACTAATCACAACCGAAAGCAATCTGGATTTGGGTGAGGTTATTATCCCCGAAAATATCTATTACACCTCACTCACCGGAACTGTAGTCAACTGTACCAATCAACCGGTTACAAATGGTGCTGTATTGGTATTACTTTCCAGTGGGTATCAAACGATATCTCCCATTCAAAGCAACGGTCAATTTAATATCAACGTGCCTTTGTGCAGCAGCAATGAACAGGCAACCTTAATTACATCCGACTATTCAAGTAATATTCAAAACAATCCCGTCACAATCATGTTAAATGAAAATGAAAATAACATGGGCAACATTGAAATATGTAATGAATCCAATACTGTAAATCAGTTTCTAAGATATAGTATACAAGGTATTACTTATGAGTTTGTATCAACCAACAGCAACATAACCATTTGGAACTAGGGGGCCAATCAACGTGCCACCATTATTGCTAATGAAAATTTTGGTTCCAGAACTGCTGAACTCACATACGATTATTCAAATTTGAATGCCGCTGTTACTTTCACTCAGCTTATAAAATTCATAAACTCAGATAATCCAATGGGCAATCTGTTTATTCAGGATAATGTTATGTTGATGATATCAGATTACAGAAATATCGGTGATTATTTTTCCGGATCATTCAATGCAACCAAGTACACTACCGACGGCACTCCGTATACTATTATCGGTCAGTTCATGGTGAAAAGAACCTTCTAAAACGGCTGTTATCCTGCTTTTCCCTATATCTTATAGGGGGCGTAAAGTATCCCTTTTTTCACTCGCAACTTTATTCCATCTGTTGTACTTTTGCACCACTAAAAAGCCGCGGCGGGCAATGCCGTACAAGTGTGCGACGCAACGATGCTGCATAGCAGCACTCCTGCCCGGCTCCAAAAAAATAAACATGTTATGGGTGAAAAAATAACTATGGGTGCCGATGGCAAATTACAGGTACCGAATCAACCGGTGATTCCTTTTATTGAAGGCGATGGAATTGGTCCGGAAATATGGAAAGTGGCCGAAAAAGTGTTTAATACCGCCGTGGATAAGGCCTATAGCGGTTCCAAAAAGATTATCTGGAAGGAAATGCTGGCCGGTGAAAAGGCTTTTAAACAAACGGGTGAATGGCTGCCAGCTGAAACACTTCAACTTGCAAAGGAGTATCTGGTGTCTATTAAAGGGCCCCTCACCACACCTATTGGTGGTGGCATTCGCTCGCTGAATGTGGCAATGCGTCAGGATCTGGATTTGTATGCCTGTGTACGTCCGGTGAAATGGTTTAAAGGCGTACCCTCTCCCGTTTTGAACCCGCAAGATGTGGACATGGTGATTTTCAGGGAGAATACGGAAGATATTTACGCGGGCATTGAATGGAAAGCTGGCACACCGGAAGCACAAAAGTTTGAGAAATTCCTCATTGAAGAAATGGGAGTGAAAAATGTACGTTTCCCGGGCGATTCCAGCTATGGCGTAAAACCGGTGTCGAGCGAAGGCACCAAAAGACTGGTTCGTGCGGCTATTGAATTTGCATTGGAACACAACCTGCCCTCCGTGAGCCTGGTGCACAAGGGTAACATCATGAAGTTTACTGAAGGCGGATTTAAAACGTGGGGATACGAAGTGGCGCGCCAGGAATATGGCGACAAAACTTTTACGTGGGATGAATGGGATCAATTAAAAAAAGAACATGGTGAAGCACACGCCAATGAAGTGCAACGCAAGGCTTTGAGTGAAGGTAAACTGCTGGTAAAAGACGTGATAGCTGACAACTTTTTACAACAGATACTAATTGCACCCAAAGATTATTCCGTAGTGGCCACACTGAATTTGAACGGAGATTACATTTCGGATGCACTCGCCGCAGAAGTAGGCGGCATTGGTATTGCACCGGGAGCCAACATCAATTACAAAACCGGTTATGCGGTGTTTGAAGCTACTCACGGCACGGCACCCAAGTTTGCCGGCACTAATAGCATGAATCCTTCGTCGGTTATTTTGAGCGGTTGTATGCTGCTGGAATATATTGGCTGGAAGGAAGCGGCAGACATGATTATCTCCGCGCTGCAGGCAACCATTATGCGCAAAACCGTTACCATTGATTTTTATAATCTGATGACCGGCGCTACTTTGTTGAAAACCGATGAGTTTGGCGATGCCCTCATTGAAAACATGGGTGTGGTAACAGATGATTTTCAACTGAAACAAAGCTCGAGCTTGTAAATGATGCTATTGAATTATATTTAACTACCAGAAATATAAAATTATATGTCAAAAATTAAAGTAAACAACCCTGTTGTAGAATTGGATGGAGATGAAATGACCCGTATCATTTGGAAGTTCATTAAAGACAAACTGATACTGCCTTATATAGAGGTGCCTATTCAGTATTATGATTTGGGTATGGAGCATCGGGATGCTACCAACGATCAGGTAACGATAGATGCAGCCAATGCTATCAAAGCCTGCGGTGTGGGTATCAAGTGCGCTACCATTACTCCGGATGAAGCCCGCGTGGAAGAGTTTAAACTGAAACAAATGTGGAAAAGCCCCAACGGCACCATCCGCAACATTTTAGACGGTACGGTGTTTCGCGAACCCATTGTAATCAACAACATTCCACGTTTGGTAACCAACTGGACTGCCCCCATTATTGTTGGTAGACATGCATTTGGAGATCAATATCGTGCAACCGACACCGTTATTAAAGGAAAAGGAAAACTCACCATGACCTTTACTCCGGAAGGTGGTGGTGAACCACAAACTTTTGAGGTATATAATTATAAAGGAGATGGTGTAGCCTTAACCATGTACAATACCGATGAGAGTATTTATGGATTTGCACGCAGTTGCTTCAACATGGCACTGAGCAAAAAATGGCCATTGTACCTCTCTACAAAAAACACCATTCTCAAAAAATACGACGGACGTTTTAAGGATATTTTTGAAGAAGTGTATCAAAATGAGTTCAAAGCTGCGTTAGATAATGCCGGTATTGTATATGAACACCGCCTGATTGATGATATGGTAGCCAGCGCCCTGAAATGGAATGGAAATTTTGTATGGGCCTGTAAGAATTATGACGGCGACGTACAAAGTGATACCGTGGCACAAGGATTCGGCAGTTTAGGATTAATGACTTCTGTACTGGTAACACCTGACGGTAAAACCATGGAAGCTGAAGCAGCACACGGAACCGTTACCCGCCACTATCGTGAACATCAAAAAGGAAAACCCACCTCTACCAATCCAATTGCATCCATCTTTGCATGGACACGAGGGTTGGCTTTCCGTGGAAAGTTAGATAGTAACCAACCGCTAATTGATTTTTGTAACGTACTGGAAGCCGTATGTATTGAAACGGTGGAAAGCGGTAAAATGACCAAGGATCTCGCCGTATGCATTCACGGAAATAAAGTAAATCATGGCGAACATTATTTGTATACCGAAGAATTCCTGGATGCGATTGACGAGAACTTAAAGAAAAAAATGCAAGCTTAATTTTTTTCGATAAAAATTTAAAAGCCTCCACAATGGAGGCTTTTTTATGATATTACACGTCAACATACCCTACCGGTTTTTTTTACTTTTCTTTTTTCCCCAGTTTTTAGGATTGTCAAGGATGTATTGAGCGATACGATGATAATAATCTCCACGAATAATATGTTCGTAAAAAAGGGACTGCCATTCCAGTTCATATCCTAACCGCCGTGCGTGTTTTGTAACTGCCGATTTATATGATCCGACGATAGAAGACAAAGAATTTTTACCAATATTTTGAAATCGATCTTTCCCTAAAAGCAGTCGAGGAAGGGGTTCTGATTGCAGTCGAGGAAGGGCATGCCCTTCCTCGACTGCTGTATTTTGCCCTTCCTCGACTGCTGTATTTTTCCCTTCCTCGACTGCTGTATTTTGCCCTTCCTCGACTTCGACATCACTCTTTTCCATCTCCGGACTTTTCTTAATTATTATAATCCCATGAATATGATCCGGCATCACAACAAAGGCGCCCAATTCAATATTTTTTGAATGATACGGAATTTGATACCATAATAGATCTGCAATCACTCCAACACATGATAAATTCATTTTCTGATCCTGAATCTCTCCAAAATAATGCACACGATTCTTCGTATTTAGTGTAATGAAATAGGCCGCTGCCCAGCGATAGTCCCAGTTTTGCAACCGGATAGAAGTGGTTCGATATTTATTTTTATACAACAAACTACAATGATGATGCAAGCCAGGTAAAAAGAGCCTCAAATGTAATCCATGCCCGCAACAGGTTCAAAAGGAGCACGCTGTATTTGGGGTAATAAATAGGGTATAGAAAATGACCCCACCATTATCATATATTGAAACAGGAATAAAGAAATTTTCATATGCTGATTAACCTTTGTTTGATAAAGCAAAATATATTCATATTTGAACCTTTGCACTAATTATATTCTTTCAATCTGATTTTACATGGGAGCATTTAATATGGCAGGAATTATCAAAATAAAGGGTTGCCTGCAACAGACTGCTTCTTTATCTCATCTGTTTAGGTTATATTGTTCCACAATATTTCGTTTCATCATTTTTAAATCATCCAACTCATGCATCGTAAACACATTATTCGCATAATTCCTGTATTGTTGATTTTTTTATACTCGTGTCAGTCGAATAAGAATGCGGTAGAGATCTCGATGAAATGGGTTAAAGATCAACCCTACTCATACAGTAATATCGCCGATATTGAAACTGAAATGAACATGATGGGAACCAGGCAAAGTATTGAGGTAAAAACATCTATGTACAATACATTGAAGATGTTACAAACCGATGGCAAACAGCATACTGTAGAATTTAAGTACGATTCTATTGCCAATGTATCCACCCTGCTTAATGGCAAGCCCAATGAAACAGCTGCAGAGAACGACATGAGCTTCATAAACGGCCAATCGATAACCATGCAGATACGTGATGGAAAAATTGTTCAGGTAGAGCAGAACGACAGACTCTTTGTATCAATCAAAGATTCCCTTCAAAAACAAATTATGAATGAACTTTTTTCAGCTGAAAATTTAAATGGTACGCTCTCCATGTATTTCAATCTGTATCCAGAAAAACCTGTAAGTATTGGGGAAAGTTGGACCAATAAACTGGAGATGAAAGTTAGTTCCCTTAAATTGTCCATGAAATTTAATTACACATTAAAATCAATTAACGAAGGCGTGGCCGAAATTTCGTTTACGGCTACCAGTGATGATAAAGGAAAAATGGAAATGAATGGTGTAGAAATACCGGTTACATTCAAGGGACAGCAAAACGGAACGTATTTCGTGAAGTTAGATGACGGTGTATTACAAAGTGGATCAGCCACCAGTGATTTTGATATGTCAATCAGCATGGCTGGAATGGAATTGCCAATGAAGATGAAAGTAAAAAATGAAGTAAAAAAACTTTAACTGGTTTTACGGCTATCTTTTGTACCAGCATACAATTCGTACTCCAATAACCGGCAATCAATTTTTCCGTTAAAGAATTCAATGCGGCGGGAGGGTTTTAAACCGATGTGCTTGGCCAGTTCGAGGTTTCCGGTAAAAATATATCCCCGGTAGCCTTTGCATTGTTTTTTGAGAAAATCGCCCATGGCACGATACACCGGCTGCAGTGCCGTTTCTACACCGAGGCGATCCCCGTATTCAGGGTTGAAAAACACCACTCCGCCGCCATCAGCAGGAACAGGTGTTTCAGAGAAATCACATACATTGGTTTCAATCAAATCTGCCACACCGGCAATGCCTGCATTCACCCGGGTGATGTGAACAGCATCTTCACTGATATCGGTGGCAATTATTTTTAACCCCGGAACGGGTTGAATGTGTTCTTTCATTTCATGCATAGCTTTCTCATACATTGAAACCGGATAGCCTGTTATGTGCATGAATCCATAGTTGTTTCTGAACAGTGCCGGCGTACGCCCGGTTGCCAGTAATGCTGCCTCAATAGCCAGCGTGCCAGAGCCACACATAGGGTTGATGAACGGCGACGTGCGATTCCAGGCAGATGCCAGCAAAGTAGCCGCTGCCAGCGACTCCATCATTGGGGCCTTCCCGGGAATTTTACGGTAACCATGTTTAGATAAGGTTTCCCCGGAAGTGTCGAAAAATATTTCTGCATAATCATCCTGCCAGAATAAACTGATGACCGTGGCCGATGCATCGGCTCCTGAATCAGGGCGCTTCCCGGTTTGATCTCGAAAACGATCCGCAATGGCGTCTTTCACCTTCACATTCGCAAACAAACTATTGGTGATAGTAGGATTGCGCACATTTCCGGTAATCGAAAAATATCCGTTATGTGGAATCCAGTTTTCCCAAGGAAGCTTCACCAACTCACGGTATAGCGTATCCGCATTTTCTGCCCGGAATGAATGAATGGAAAACAACACCTGACTGGCACATCGTACATGGATATTGAGCCGGATACAATCGTACAACGTACCCGTCAATTCCACACCGGTCTTAAACACCCTGTCTGTTTTATAACCCAGGGCTAAAACTTCTTGCTGCAGCCAAGGAGTGATACGGTTGCTGCAAGTAATTACGATGCGGCTTTTAAATGTCCAGATATTCAAGTGAAAGGAATTTAATTAAAGGTACGTATTCAAAATGGATAGGCTTGGTAATGAACCACCATCCGCTGTTTCTATCCACGTTGTTGAATAGTTTGCAAACATTGTTTCAGGCTGGATTCCCAATCCGGAATTTCAATATGAAATGCTTTGCTGAACGAATCGGTGTTTAATGCACTGTAGGCTGGCCGTTTTGCCGGCGTTGGATAATCCTCTGTTCGTATAGGCTCTACGATGCAATTGAACGACATGTGCTTTGCAATAGCACTCGCAAACTGAAACCATGATATTACACCTGAGTTACAGTAATGATACACACCGGGAGTAAAACTCTGCTGAGCGATAATTTGCATTACCGCGTGGGCCAGATCGGCTGCATAGGTAGGACAGCCCCGCTGGTCGTTTACCACACGCAATGTATCTCGCTCCTGCATCAGCCGCAGCATGGTTTTCACAAAATTTTTTCCATAGAAACTATAGACCCAGGAAGTTCGGATGATGATTGCGTTATCACAATACTTCATCACCTGCTCCTCTCCCTGAAGCTTGGTAGCACCATAATAATTTACCGGTTCTACCGGGTCATGTGGCAGATAAGGAGCCGATGCCTTACCATTGAATACATAATCTGTTGAGAAGTGAAACAACTTCACTCCAAAAAGTGTACATGCTTCAGCTACATACGTGGGTGCATGTGCATTCCCTTGCATCGCTGCCTCGCGTTGGGTTTCAGCTAAATCAACGGCAGTGTATGCCGCACAATGAATACAGAAATCCAACGGATGGGTTTTAAAAAACTGCATCACGGCATCACGGTTGCATACATCCAGTTCGTTGCGTGATGTAAAATGAAATTGATATTCAGGATAGCGGGCAGACAATTCCCTGAACTCCATCCCTAACTGCCCCTGAGCACCGGTCACCAGTATATGCATGGCAACCTTATCCATGTGTGAAAACAAAATTGTGAACAGCATCCTTAAAAAGAGGTTGCATCTTGTCTTTATCAGAAATAATCCTGTCGCGTTCAGGAATGCGCCAGTCGATGTTCAACAAGGGATCCTGAAGTGCAATTCCGCCCTCGAGCGATTGGTTGTAAAAATGATCGCACTTGTAGAATACTTCTGCCGTTTCACTCAACACGGAATACCCGTGGGCAAACCCGGCAGGAATATATAACTGAAGTTTATTGGAAGCAGACAATTCAATCGAGTATGCCTTACCGTAAGTAGGCGAACCCTTCCGGATATCTACCACCACATCCAATATGGTACCGCTCAACACACGTATAAATTTTGTTTGTGCCTGTGGATTTAACTGGTAGTGTAGTCCGCGAATTACACCGTATCCTGATTTCGCCTGATTGTCTTGCACAAAAACCGTATGCACACCGGCGGCATTGCATACATGTTGATTGTAGCTTTCAAAAAAGTACCCGCGGCTGTCTTCAAACACTTTAGGTTCAAAAACCATGAGTCCGGGAAAATCAGTTTTGGTAAAAGGCATACTTAACAGATTGATCAGGAATAAACAGCTTTAAAAAATTCAATGGTTTCTTTCAGCCCGTCTTCGAAACGCTTGGTGGGCCGGTAATCTAGTAATTGCTGTGCTTTTGAAATATCAGCCAGCGAATTTCTGATATCCCCTGCACGAGGTTCACGATAGGTAGCTTCCCAATCGCTTCCCAGTTGTTTCTTACACGCTTCGTAAAGATAATTCACAGAAAACTTCTCTCCTACTGCCACATTGTACACCTGATTGATGGCATCTGGATTATTGGTTAGCATGCCCTTTATATTCATTTGTACGGCATTGTCTACAAAAGTAAAATCACGCGTTTGTTCTCCATCTCCATTAATGTACACCGGCGTACGATGCAGAATGCCTTTTACAAATAATGGAATAACGGCAGCATAGGGACCGTCAGGATCCTGACGTGGACCAAAAATATTGAAGTATCTGAATCCCATATTTTTTAAACCGTATGCTTTGGCAAACACATCACCATATAATTCATTGGTTCTTTTAGTTACGGCATAAGGAGAAAGCGCGTTACCAATGCGACTTTCCAACTTAGGCAACGTGGGTTCATCCCCATACACTGATGAAGAAGAGGCATACACCAATTGTTTCACTTGTTGGTCAGATGCGGCTTTCATCATGTTCACAAAACCGGTAATGTTTACCTCGCTGAAATAGGTGGGTTCTTTCATACTGCGCGGTACAGAACCCAAGGCCGCCTGATGGCTTATATAATCAATGCCCTCGCAAGCTTGAAGACAAACTTCGGCGTTGCGGATATCGCCTTCAATAAATTCAAAATGGTTAAACTGGCGAAGAATAGACAGATTCTTATCAAACCCATTCACCATATTATCCAGTACACGCACTTTGCCGGCACCGTGTTTTAATAAGTACTCTGCAATATGACTGCCGATGAAACCGGCACCACCGGTAACCAGAAAACTTTTATCCTCAAGATTGGTCGTATGAAAAATAGACATGGAAAAAATTCAAATATTTATATTCAATAAAAAATTATAAGCTCCAATACTTGCGAGAAGTAATGGAATTTCTGTAAATGCCTTTCAAATCAGCCACCATAGCATGCGGTTTGGTGATAGAAGCGAAATGCGCATCATCCATTTTTTTATACTCATTGTGAGGAACCGTTACTACCACAGCATCGTAATCATTGGCTGTTTTTTCTGCCAAGGCAAAACCATATTCGTGCTTCAGTTCATCACTTGAAGCATGTGGGTCGGTTACATCCACATTCAAAGAGAAAGATTTCAGTTCCTTCACTACATCAGCCACTTTGGAATTTCGTATATCACTCACGTTCTCCTTAAACGTTGCGCCCATCACCAATACTTTGGCATCCTTCACATTCCCGTTATGCTGAATAATGTGTTGCAATACTTTCTTTGCTACGTATCCGGCCATCCCATCGTTGATGTTTCGGCCTGCAAGTATTACTTGAGAATCGTATCCTAATTCCTTCGACTTATACGTCAGGTAGTAAGGATCTACTCCAATACAATGCCCTCCCACCAAACCGGGTTGAAACTTAAGGAAGTTCCATTTGGTACCGGCCGCTTCGAGTACTTCGTAAGTATTGATGTTCATTCGATCGAAAATGATAGACAATTCATTCATCAATGCGATGTTCAGATCGCGCTGTGTATTTTCAATAATCTTTGCAGCCTCTGCCACTTTAATGGAAGAAGCACGATGTACCCCGGCTTTCACTACGAGTTCATATACTTTGGCTATGATGTCTAAACTCTCATCACAGCAACCGCTCACCACTTTGGTAATGGTGGTAATGGTATGTTCCTTGTCTCCCGGATTAATGCGCTCCGGTGAATAACCTATTTTATAATCCTCCACCATTTTTAATCCGGAGATTTTTTCAATGATAGGCACACAATCTTCTTCGGTACAACCCGGATATACGGTGCTTTCAAACACTACGTAATCTCCTTTCTTCAACACTTTACCTATGGTTTCACTGGCGCGTTGCACGGGAATTAAATCCGGTACATTATGCTCATCCACCGGTGTGGGCACTGCCACTATATAAAAATTGGCTTTCTTCAGTACTTCTAAATCGTTGGTGAATTCGATATCACAACCTTCGAAGGCGGATGATTCCAATTCCTGACTAGGGTCGATGTGGTTGCGCATCATCTCCACCCTTTGCGCATTGATATCAAATCCAATTACTTTAATCTTTCTTGCAAATTCGAGTGCTATCGGTAAGCCCACATATCCAAGTCCGATTACGGCGAGTTGTGCATCTTTCTTTAACAGCTTGTCGTAAATATTCATGTGTTGTTTATTTTTTAAATTCTTTGGGGGTTTTAAATAATTCTTCTTGTGGCAGTGTTTTAAAATATTCGTACGTTATTTTCAATCCTTCGTTGCGATTCACTTTAGGTGCCCATCCTAAAATAGTTCGTGCACGGGTGATATCGGGTTGGCGTTGTTTAGGATCATCTACCGGTAGAGGTTTGTACACAATTTTCTGTTGGGTTCCGGTTAGTGCGATAATCTCTTCCGCAAAATCTTTCAGTGAAATTTCATCCGGATTTCCAATGTTCATGGGTTGAACATAATCGCTAAGCAAAAGCCGGTAAATCCCTTCTACCAAATCATCTACATAACAAAAGCTTCGTGTTTGAGATCCATCGCCGAACACGGTGAGGTCTTCTCCACGCAACGCCTGACCAATAAACGCGGGCAGTGCCCTTCCGTCATTCAGTCGCATGCGCGGGCCATATGTATTGAATATTCGAACAATACGCGTTTCTACCTGATGGAAGGTATGATAAGCCATGGTGATGGCTTCCTGAAATCGTTTGGCTTCGTCGTACACCCCACGCGGACCCACAGGATTCACATTGCCCCAGTAATCTTCATTTTGAGGATGCACCAACGGATCGCCATACACCTCACTGGTACTGGCTACGAGGATGCGGGCATTTTTAGCCAGCGCCAAGCCCAAACAATTGTGTGTGCCCAATGATCCAACTTTGAGCGTTTCAATGGGTATTTTCAGATAATCAATCGGACTGGCAGGAGAGGCAAAGTGTAAGATATAATCGAGAGTACCGGGAACATGGATGAACTTCGACACATCATGGTGATAAAACTCAAAATTGGGTAATGGAAACAAATGGTCGATATTGCTCAGGCTGCCGGTAATCAGATTATCCATACCAATCACATGGTATCCTTCACGAATGAAGCGGTCGCACAAATGCGAACCTAAAAATCCGGCGGCACCGGTAATCAATACACGTTTTTGTTCCACAGCACTTTGGTTTAATGTTCAGTTATTTAGTGGACGATAATTTTCTGCGGCCGATACTTTCGTAATGAAAACCCAGGTTTTCCATCTGAGTAAGATCGAACAAATTTCGGCCATCGAATATTACCTTATTCTTAAGCAATTCCTGAATCTTTTCAAAATCCGGAGTGCGGAATTCATTCCATTCGGTAGCAATCACCAACGCATCGGCGTCTTTCAATGCATGATAAGGTGTTTCCGCAAACTCAATCGCGTTACCCAGCACCTGACGCGAGTTGTTCATGGCTTCCGGATCAAAAGCGGATACCGAAGCGCCATGATACAGCAATTCCTGAATGATGTCAAAAGCCGGTGCTTCGCGGATGTCGTCGGTGTTGGGTTTAAACGACAAGCCCCACAATGCAAACTTTTTCCCCTTTAATTCGTGGTTGAAATGTTGTAATATTTTCGGCATCAGGATAACCTTCTGCTCCTTATTCACCTCCATAACGGATTCGAGTATACGAAATGAATATCCGGCTTCAATGCTTGATTGTACCAGCGCTTGTACATCTTTCGGAAAGCAACTACCTCCGTAACCAATACCCGGAAAAAGAAATCTTTTTCCAATCCGGTCGTCGCTGCCAATCCCCCTGCGCACCATATCCACATCAGCACCCAGTAATTCACACAAGCGCGCAATCTCATTCATGAAGCTGATTTTCACTGCCAGGAATGAATTGGCTGCATATTTGGTAAGCTCTGCTGAGCGTTCATCCATAAAAAGGATGGGATTTCCCTGCCGTACAAACGGTGCGTATAGTTCGTTGAGAATTTTAATAGCGCGTTCAGAAGATGTACCAATCACCACACGGTCAGGCTTCATAAAATCATCTACGGCTACGCCTTCCCGTAAGAACTCAGGATTACTCACCACATCAAAATCATCGCTGATATCCACTGAAGCTGCTTTTAAAATGGTATCGCGCACTTTATCCGCTGTACCAACCGGCACCGTACTTTTATCAATAATCACTTTATAATTCCCTGGCTGAATCAGTTTTCCCAGTTGTGTAGCCACCCCGAGGATATACTTCAAATCGGCACTGCCGTCTTCACCGGGTGGTGTAGGCAAAGCGAGAAATACCACCTGTGCCTCGTGAAAAGCATCTTCCAGATTGGTCGTAAACAGCAAGCGGTTTTCTTTCTGGTTCCGCAGGAATAATTTCTCCAGTCCGGGTTCATAAATGGTAATCTGTCCTGCACTTAATTTCTCCACTTTCTTAGCGTCAATATCCACACAGGTAACGGTGTTACCGGTTTCGGCAAAACACGTTCCTGTTACCAATCCTACATATCCCGTTCCTACTACTGTAATTTTCATACTAAAATATTAATCATCTGTTTACGAAAGATAACACTGCATTGATTATGTACTGTTGTTGTTCTTCATCCAATTCGGTATGGATAGGAAGTGATATTACTTTATCAGTTAGTTTATCCGTTACCGGTAGTGCATAATCGGCTCCACCAAATGCATCAAACATTTTCTGGCGGTGACAGGGTACCGGATAGTAAATCATACTGGGTATTTTCTGCTCAGCCAGGTATTGGTGTAACGCATCCCGGTCAACCCCGTGCAGGGTGAGGGTGTACTGGTGAAACACATGCCGGTTGTTGGCTGCGCGATAAGGAACCGAAATGGCTGCTTGCCCGGCAAAACCCCGGTCATAAAAGTCTGCTGCCTTTCTTCTGGCATCAATATACTCGTTAAGGTGTTTCAATTTTATGTCAAGGATTGCTGCCTGCACGGCGTCTAAACGTGAATTACAGCCAATTATTTCATGATAATAGCGTTGTTTTTGCCCGTGGGCTGCAATCATCCGCAGTTTTTCTGCTAAAATATCATCGTTTGTGGTCATAGCACCACCGTCGCCATAGGCACCCAGATTTTTAGAGGGATAGAAGGATGTGGTTCCAACATGCCCAATGGTACCGGTCTTTTTCACTGTGCCGTCACTAAACGTATAATCGTTTCCGATAGCCTGGGCGTTATCTTCTATCACATATAGTGTATGCCGCTGGGCTATCTCCATGATGGGCTCCATATCTGCAGCCTGTCCGTATAAATGCACCGGAATGATTGCCTTGGTGCGCGGCGTGATGGCCGCTTCAATCATTTTCGGGTCAATGCAAAAGGTAGCCTCATCCACATCTACAAAAACCGGCTTCACACCCAAAATGGCCGCCGCTTCCACCGTAGCAATGTAGGTGAAGGAGGGTGTAATAACCTCGTCGCCGGGGCCAAGCCCCAGAGCCATCATGGCAATTTGCAGCGCATCTGTTCCGTTGGCGCAAGGGATTACATGCTTAACCCCGTGATACGTTGCGAGATGTTCTGCAAAGCCCTGCACTACCGGACCACCAATAAAGACCGAACTCTCCAGCACATTCAGCACTGCACGATCCACCTCCTCTTTAATTTTGAGATACTGTGTTTTGGTATCTACCATTTGTAATGGCCGCATAGTCACTTATTTAAGCGGCGCAAAGATAATGTTTTGGGCTGCTATATGCCTAATTCGCCTCATATAATTGCTCAATCCGTTTTCAGCCCATAAATTTGGCGAAACAAGTATTGTTGAGTCTGATTTTTTACAATATTTTCTTAGTGTTATACCGTGCCGCCATTGGACTGGCATCTGTTTGGGATGAAAAGGCACGCCATTGGATTCGTGGCAGGGAAAATGCGCTTCCGGTTTTCAATGAGAAAACCATCTGGATGCATTGTGCCAGTCTTGGTGAATTTGAACAGGGACGCCCGGTGTTGGAAGCTGTAAAAAAGCGGTTCCCGCACTATCCGGTTGTGCTCACTTTTTTTTCGCCCAGTGGTTATGAAATCAGAAAAAAGTATACGGGAGCCGATGCGGTTTTGTATCTGCCGCTCGATGGCAAAAGAAGGGCACAGCAAACCATACAAGCCATCAACCCCGCCCTCGTACTTTGGGTGAAGTATGAATATTGGTATTACCATTTAACGGAAGTGCAGAAACGCAACGTGCCACTGATATTGGTTTCCGGTATTTTTCGGCCACATCAACCCTTTTTTAAATGGTATGGTAACCTCTGGAATAAAATGCTCCGGCGCTTTACTGTGGTTTTTGTCCAAAACGAAGCATCTTACCGTTTACTGGAAGCGCATCAGTTGCATCAGCATGCCGTGGTTGCCGGTGACACACGCTTTGACAGAGTAACGGATGTGGCAGCCAACGCAACAGCCATCCCACCCGTAGCTGCATTTTGTGCACAACGACCTGTATTGGTGGCTGGCAGCACCTGGGAAGAAGATGAAGAAGTACTCGCTCACTACGTACGGCAACACCCCGAAATCGTGTTCATTATTGCACCCCATGAAGTGGATGAAGATAATATCCGTGATGTGATGAAAATTTTTCCGGATGCCGTTCGATTTTCCCGATTACAGGAAGCAACTGACCAACAACATGTTTTAATCATTGACAACATAGGAATGCTCAACCGGTTATACCAATATGCAACGGTGGCCTACATTGGGGGCGGCTTTCGCGACAGCGGCATACATAATACCCTCGAAGCCGCCGTGTACGGTATCCCTGTGGTTTTTGGCCCGGTGTATGAAAAATTCAACGAAGCCGTGGAAATGATTGAAACAGGATGTGCTACATCTATTGAAAATGCACTCGAACTGGAACAAACACTCAATGATTATTTTAGTAATGCGCACCACAGAACCCGTGCAGGACTGGCAGCGAAAAACTACGTGGCCGAACATACCGGCAGCACACAAATGATTACTGATGTTATTTATGAAAAGCGCCTTCTCACCAACTGATCAAAATCTTTCACTACCTGCAGGGTTTCATCCCAACCCAGTTTAAGTTTCAACTCCCGTTTAATCCAGTATTCGGCTTCAGGATAAATAGCAAAATTGTTGATGGTTTTAATGCTGCGCTCATACATGGCCTCATCGCCACGAAACAATTCATTGATAAATGCGAAACGGTCATTCAACCCTATCGCTTTGCGTAAATCCTTAATAGATGAATCTTTCAGTGTATCCCCTAATTCGGTTTGAACAGTTTTTAAACGGTCATTCAATGAAGACTCTTCCACCACAGGTAATTTACTTACCGGAGTTGGTCGCTCTTCTTCACGTTGCTGCTGGTGTAATAAAGTAGGAATATCCTCTATCGGATCAAACTGAAAACCCGGTTTATGTTGTGTACTTAACTGCGCGCGGGTTTCGGCATTGCGCTTTATCTCGTCTAATTCTGCCTGTACGGCTTCCTCATTCACTTCCAGTACCTGGATAATTTTTTCGGGTTCTTCCTGCGCACGGGAATCGGCACTTTTTTCACTCACTTGCAGTTCCAGCTCAGACTGTACCATTACTGGAGGCGGAGCAGTTGGCGTTGTAATTTGTACAGCCGTGGAAACCGGTGCAGCATCCGCTCCATTCGTTTTTTTAAGGTGCAGCAATTCAGATTGCAACAACTGAACGGTGGTGAGTAACTGATCTATCCCCGCTTGCGCTGAAACCTGCTCTTTCAATTTATTCATGAGTGTAACCACCCGTTCCATAGTTGTATTTTTACCCTTTGTGTATAGAAAATTCAATTTTTTGCCCGTAAAGTTTAATCATCAATCTTTGCAGACAGGCTTAAAGTTACTAATACCAACAAAAATATTGATTTAATGTTTATTGAACCGAATTTTAAGGGAGAACGGCGCGGGTGGATTGAAGTGATTTGCGGCAGCATGTTCAGCGGAAAAACCGAAGAGCTCATCCGCAGACTCAAGCGGGCAAAGATTGCCAACCTTAAAGTAGAGATTTTTAAACCGGCTGTGGATGTGCGTTATGATGATGTTAAAATTGTAAGTCATGATACCAACTCCATCCACTCAACACCGGTAAACAACGCTTCCAGCATTTTACTCCCGGCTCTGCAGGTAGATGTGGTGGGCATAGACGAAGCACAGTTTTTTGATGAATCTATTGTAGAGGTATGCAATCATCTGGCTATGCGGGGTGTACGGGTGATTGTGGCCGGACTAGACATGGACTATACCGGTAGGCCTTTCGGCCCCATGCCTCAACTGCTGGCCACGGCTGATTATATTACTAAGCTACACGCTATTTGTGTGCAGTGTGGCAATATTGCGAGTATCAGTTACCGTAAGGTGAAAGATGAATCACAACTATTACTCGGCGAAAAAGATTTGTATGAACCACGCTGCAGAACCTGCTGGAATCCGCAGAAAAATGAAGCCTCATGAATTACCGCCATGTAACCGCTTTGTTGAAAAAAGACCTGCTCCTGGAATGGCGGCAGAAACATACATTTTATGGCATCCTGTTATACATTGCCTCTACACTGTTTGTACTCTACCTCGCTTTTCCCGATTCACCCAACGGCGAAACCTGGAATAGTTTGTTCTGGGTAATTCAGTTGTTCATTTGCGTAAACACCGTGGCAAAAAGTTTTCTGCAGGAAAGCCGCGGCCGCATGTTGTATTTCTACACCCTCAGCGCCCCGGTTGATTTTATTCTGGCCAAACTCCTGTTCAATGCATTGCTGATGGTTGTAATGACCACCATTAGCTTGTTGTTGTTTGTATTTTTCCTCGGCAATCAGGCCGAACAAATCATGGTGTATTACGGTATTGCTTTGCTGGGCGGATTCAGTTTAAGTATGGTGTTCACCCTCATGAGCGCCATCGCCGCACGCGCTCAGCAAAACGCCGCACTCATTGCCATCCTTGGCTTTCCGGTCATATTGCCTCAATTACTCATGGTGATTCGCTTAAGCAAACTCGCCTTCGCCGAAGTGTTTGAACAGGGGGCTGTATTGCAACTGACCGGACTTACACTTTTAATGAACATCCTCGTGCTGGCACTCGCCGTTATCCTTTTTCCTTCGCTTTGGAAAGATTAGAGTCCATTCATTGAACTACACTGGCATCATATAAAAAATGAACTAAAACAACTGGGGCTGTCAGTCGCAAACCCTGCATGCATCAGTTGTTCCGGCCATTTATTACAAGTCCGGCACACACCAAACGCACCTGCCTTCACCGGGCTTTCCATGCCTGTCCGGCAGCCCGTCAACTGCATATAGGCTATCATCAGTACATTCGTTAATACGTTGTGGTTATAATCAGGGATGATAAATTGAATGATATAATAAATTTAGGGTACTCTTCCCAGTTAGTCCTTTAAAATCACGGATTCCGGTGAATAGGCGCTTCTTTTGAAAATAAAACGTCTGGTTTCATACTCATCGGTCATATCAAACTCCATTAGCCCTGCGGGGCTGAACCGGATTGTATCCCGAATAGATGTGTTGTTTGTATGTAAAATCAACTGGAAGTTTTCCTAATCATGATGGTATCTCCCTGTTTCAATCATTCCCATCAAATCAACTATGTAAGAGCTATCATTCAAAAAACGAATAGTAACACTGCGGGCAGCTTCAATCATAGGACTGAAGCTATCTCTGCTTATATTGGATTGATCCCCCCTTGTTGAAAAAACGAGTCGAGTCATTTTCAAGATTTATATAGAAGCGATCTGTCAGCAATTCATACGCTTTCCAAATGCCCACCAGATCTTGTTTAGTTTGAGCATAGGAACTTTGAGTGCAAACTAAGAAAACGGTTACAACCACGCTCCATCTTTTCAGAATAAAACGAAGCTTCAATCTGCACCACCTACTCATCAATGAAAATTCTTGTGCTAACACCTTGTCCATTCCCAACATTTAACGTGTACAATTTTAAACGTCAAAAAAGTGAACTTCCGGTTTCCCCTTAATCAATCAGCGGTGAATTGAATGTGTCGCCCTGCGATAAATCACCGGTTTCAAATCCTTTTCTGAACCAGTACATCCGCTGTTCAGAGGTGCCGTGGGTAAATCCATCCGGTGTAACCGTTCCCGTTGCCTGGCGTTGCAAACGATCATCACCAATGGCATTGGCGGCATTCAGTGCCTCTTCAATATCTTCTTTCACCAATACATTTTTCATCTTGTGGTTATGGTGTGCCCACACCCCGGCATAAAAATCAGCCTGCAATTCCAACCGAACCGACTTTTTATTGAACTCCACTTCACTCAGTTGTTGCCTCCAGCGATCCATCTTTTGTGTGGTGCCCATCAGGTATTGAATGTGGTGGCCAACTTCGTGCGCTACCACATACGCCAATGCAAAATCACCGGCAGCACCAAATCGGTTTTTTAAATCATCGGCAAAAGACAAGTCGATGTAAATATCATTATCGCCCGGACAATAAAAAGGCCCTGTAGCCGAACTAGCCGAACCACAGGCAGATTGTGTGGAGCCACTGAATAATACCAAAGTAGGTTTCTCATACACGGCATTGTTTTGGGCAAACAATTCATCCCACACATCTTCAGTATCTGCCAACACCACCTTCACAAAAGAGGCGCGCTCATCTTCCCTGGCTTGTTGCTCCGGTGATAAAGTGCGCGATTCCTGCGGTGCCGCCTGCTGAAGTACCTGGCCAATATCTACTCCTTCTCCTCCACCCAAAAACAACTGAGCCAGCAAAGCAATAACGGCTAAAATACCACCACCCGCAGCTATTTGTCCACCTGTAACCTTGCGCCGGTCATCCACGTTGCTACTCTCCCTTCTTCCTTTCCAAAGCATAATTGTTGTTTTAGTACCACAATGTACAAAAAATGAACAGGCATACCCACCCTATAGCATTGAAATTATTTCCGTACCGCGGCATTTCATTTTGTTTTTGTTAGTGTTCTTTCCTATAACTTTGCGGCCTCTAAAGCCTGCTGTTATCTTGCGAAAAAGTTGGTGGAAAATATCATCTGTTCTATTACTGATCTATACTGTAGCAGGAGGGATGTTGATGGATGTGCCAAGGCTGTTCATACTAAATGAAACCATCCGCAATTTATATTTTCACGTAAGCATGTGGTTTGTTATGATGATTCTGTTCACTGTGAGCCTGGTGTACAGCATCCGCTACCTGAGTGGTTATCAATACCGAAACGACCTTTATGCCCGGCATTTCGCCGAAACCGGTTTTTTCTTTGGCATCCTGGGGTATGTTACCGGGGCCATCTGGGCCAATTATACCTGGGTTACCGATCAGGGGCAATCACTCGGAAGCATTCTGAAAGAACCCAAACTGATTGGAGCAGCTATCGCCGTACTCATGTATGGTGCCTACTTTGTACTTAGGGGGTCATTTACCGATTTGGATAAAAGGGCACGGGTATGTGCCGTGTACAATATTTTCGCTTACGCGATGTTATTCCCAAGTATTTGGATAATTCCAAGATTGGTTGGAAGTTTGCACCCCGGAGCGCCCGGAAGTGATAGCGGGAATCCGGCCCTGAACTTTAATGATATCGATTCCAGGCTGAGGCTCGTGTTCTACCCGGCCATTCTCGGATGGGCATTGCTGGCAGTCTGGATTACAACATTGAAGATTAGAATAGATTTAATAAAGGACAAAACACTCTTGCATGATGAAAGCCACAGCTAAAAAATGGATACTATCGCTTTGCTTTCTGTTCATTAGTGCAATGGGCGTTGCACAGGAACAGGCAGAGATGGCCGATGTAATGCGAAGCAACGGAAAAATTTATGTGGTGGTAGCCGTGTTGATGGTGGTGCTAATGGGTTTAATCTTCTATGTCATTGCCCTGGATAAAAAAATCCGAAAACTGGAAAAAAATTCAGATATCAAATCATAATAACTGCATTGTAAACTTTTAATTTCCTAACCACTCGCCTACAGCGGGTTAAATCAAATCAAATCATGTCTTCTCAAAATGAGTACAGCTTTTTCCAAAGTGTGGAAAAAAGCTTCGACAAGGCTGCAAAGTTCACCAAATGGGATTCAGGAATCCTGGAGCAAATCAAAGCATGTAACGGCATCTTGCGTTTGCGCTACCCTGTAAAGCGCGACGACGGAAGCATTGAAGTGATTGAAGCTTACCGCGTGCAACACAGTCAACACAAAACACCTTGTAAAGGAGGCATCCGTTTCAGCGAAGAAGTAAATCAGGATGAAGTAATGGCGCTCGCCGCGTTGATGACATACAAATGTGCCATCGTAAACGTTCCGTTTGGTGGCGGTAAAGGAGGTATCAAAATTAACCCAAAAGAATACAGCGTATATGAACTAGAAAAAATCACCCGCCGCTATACCAGCGAATTGGTGAAGAAAAACTTTATCGGCCCCGGCATAGATGTACCCGCTCCCGATTACGGAACCGGTGAAAGAGAAATGGCTTGGATCGTTGATACCTACGCTTCCTTAAAACCAGGCGAAATTGATGCAACTGGGTGTGTAACCGGTAAACCGGTCTCACAAGGTGGAGTACGCGGACGCAAAGAGGCCACCGGTTTAGGTGTATTCTTTGGTATCCGTGAAGTTTGTAATATGCCAGAAGTGATGAGCGATCTTGGTCTAACCACCGGCCTTGCCGACAAAACCGTCGTGATTCAGGGTTTAGGTAATGTTGGGTACCACTGCGCCAAGTTCTTCTCCGAAATAGGCGGATCTAAAATTATTGCACTGGCAGAATATGAAGGTGCCATCACTAACCCGAACGGACTCGATGTGGATGCTGTGGTAGCACACCGTAAAAAAACAGGTTCCATCCTCAATTTCCCGGGAGCTACCAACCTCGCTAAAAACACGGATGCACTGGAGTTGCAATGCGATATATTGATTCCCGCAGCATTAGAAAATGTAATCAACGGAGAAAACGCCCCGCGCGTTCAAGCTAAAATTGTGGGTGAGGCTGCCAACGGACCTTGTACACCGGAAGCCGACGAAATCTTCCTCAAAAAAGGAATCCTTTGCGTTCCGGATATGTACCTGAACGCCGGTGGTGTAACGGTTAGTTATTTCGAATGGTTGAAAAACCTCAGTCACGTTCGCTACGGAAGAATGGAAAAAAGATTCACTGAAAACCTGAACATGAACATCCTCGACCAAATGGAAAACTTAACCGGTAAAAACGTGAGCGATAAAGCCCGTAAGGTCATCTTGCACGGTCCGGATGAAGTGGATCTGGTACACAGCGGACTGGAAGAAACCATGATTACTGCTACACGCGAAATCATGGACATCTGGAAATCAAACAAAGAAATACCGGATATGCGTACGGCAGCCTACGTTTGTGCGATCAACAAAGTAGGTACCAGCTATGCTGAACTGGGTATTTTCCCATAGTATCAAAACTGTACTGCATGCAAAGCTGCTCCTACCGGGCAGCTTTTTTAATGCCACTTAGGAAAGGCATGCGCTTCTTCCATTGTATTTCCCAACTGTTGAAAAAGATACGTGTATACCCCATTGGTTATAGCTAAAAAAGGAGCCCGCAATTCACTGTTGTAGCGTAAGGCCTGCATCATCACTTCCATGTCCAATGGCGCATTCATCTCCTTACACTCCACAATTAAATAGGGTTCATCTGCTTTGAATAACACAATGTCGAAACGCTTCGTTATGTTGCCTACTTTCAGTTGGCGTTCCACAGCCGTTAACGATGTCGGATACCCGCAAACCCGGTGTAGGTATAACAGGAAATTTTGTCGCACCCACTCCTCCCGGGTTAACTTCACCCAACGACGGCGCACTGAGCAAAAAACTTCATTGGCATCTCCTTTCCTTCGAACCTTAGGATTTTCTTCAGGATAAATAATTTTAATCATATCAACAGGCGTAAATTAACAGCATATCGCCGAACAAAAAAAGTACACATTTAATTTTTTGTAACTTAGCCCGCTAAAGCATTAAGATGAAAACAAAAGAACAAATCGTAGATAACTGGCTTCCCCGCTATACCGGTGAAAGCCTGGAAAACTTTGGAGAATATATCTTACTGACCAACTTTTCCAATTATGTAAACATGTTTGCCCAATGGAACAATGTGCCGATTATAGGAAAAGACCGTCCGATGCAATGCGCTACAGCTGAAAATATCACCATCATTAACTTCGGAATGGGAAGCCCTACAGCCGCCACCATCATGGACCTGCTCACAGCTATTCAACCCAAAGCGGTTTTGTTTTTGGGGAAATGTGGCGGATTGAAAAAGCGCAATAAAATCGGTGACCTGATTTTGCCCATAGCCGCCATTCGGGGCGAAGGTACCAGTAACGACTACTTTCCACCTGAAGTACCTGCTCTTCCGGCCTTTGCCCTGCAGAAGGCCATTTCAACCACCATACGTGATTTTGAGCAGGACTACTGGACAGGCGTTTGCTACACCACCAACCGCAGGGTTTGGGAGCACGATGAAGAATTTAAAGAATACCTGCAACAAGTAAGGGCCTACGCCATAGACATGGAAACCGCCACCATTTTTTCTGTGGGATTTTATAATAAAATTCCAACGGGTGCTTTGCTGCTGGTGAGTGATTCTCCCATGATTCCTGAAGGTGTTAAAACAGAAGAAAGCGATAAAAGTGTAACTGCTCAATTCGTGGAAACACACCTAAAAATTGGAATTGAATCGTTGAAGCAACTCATCAACGACGGACTCACCGTGCGTCACCTGAAATTCTAAAACATGCAACCCTTTGTTTCCATACAGGGTTTGCAGATTTCATTTCCATCACAACAGGTACCAGCTGTAGCCGGCATCTCGTTTGATATTTTTCCGGGTGAATGTGTGGCAATTATCGGCGAGAGCGGTTCGGGTAAATCTTTAACAGCCCTCGCGCTCAACGGTTTGTTGCCCCCGAATGCACAAATGGAAGGTAAGGTGGTTTACCACAACCTTCCTCATCAATCTTTCTCTACGGCAATGCGGGGTAAAATCACCGGCAACATTTTTCAGGACCCCATGCAAGCGCTAAATCCGCTGTACACCTGTGGATTCCAGGTAACAGAGGCCATCCTGCGGCACCAGCAATGCAGCCGGCAGGAAGCACAAAAAGAAACTATTCGTTTGTTTTCTGAAACCGACTTACCCGATCCTGAGGGTATGCTTCACCGTTATCCCCACGAACTGAGTGGCGGACAGCAACAAAGGGTGATGATTGCTATGGCAATTTGCAACAAACCCGCTCTGTTGATAGCCGATGAACCTACAACCGCGCTGGATGTAACCATACAGCATGAAATTTTACAACTTATTCACCGGTTGAGAAAATCCTACGGAATGTCGGTACTCCTCATCTCACACAACCTGCAGATGGTGGAATCATATGCCGAACGTTTGCTCATCATGCAGTATGGGCATATCGTTGAAAGCGGTGCTACTCAGGAAGTTCTCGCCCATCCCGCCCACGCCTACACCAAATCATTGTGGTTATCGCGACCCATATTCTCATCCAAAGGAAAAACACTTCCTTCTACAGATCAACCGGATGTTACAGCACTTCCGGATATTACACCCACCAACCCCACTGATATATTAGTGGATGTACAGAATCTTACAAAAATTTACACCAAACGTAAATCAGGTTTCAGGCAAAAAGAAAAAACGCATACAGTTGTAGATCATATCAGCTTCAACATTCGCCGCAATGAAATACTCGGGCTGGTAGGTGAAAGCGGATGTGGGAAAAGCACCCTCGGGAAAATGTTACTCCGTTTAACAGAACCTACACACGGATCAGTGCGATTCCGGGATGAAGATATTACCCAATGCAGCACACGAGAACTGCGGAATCTGCGCAGCCAAATGCAGATGGTTTTCCAAAATCCGTATGCTTCGCTGAATCCCCACATGACACTCTTTGAAATCCTACATGAACCTTTATTGCTTCATACTCGATTAACAACTGCGCAAAAAAAAGAACGCATCCTCGAACTCATTCAACAAGTTCAATTGTTGCCCGAACACCTTAACAGGTATCCACATCAGTTCAGTGGTGGACAAAGACAACGTATTTCAATAGCGAGGGCATTGGCCACCCGGCCGGAGTTCATTGTATTTGATGAAAGCGTGTCGGCTCTGGATGTACGTGTGCAGGCATCTATCCTCAACCTGATCCAACGCCTAAGAAGACAATACGCATTCAGTGCCCTGTTTATTTCACACGATCTGTCAGTAGTGCATTATATCAGTGACCGTATCCTAGTGATGCAACAGGGAAAAATGGTGGAAATCAATGAAGCCAATGCTCTTTTCCGGTCACCAGCTGAAAACTACACCCGAAAACTCACCCAATCCGCCTTTGAATAAAGCAGCCCAGACCGTTTGAAGCACACCTTATCAACACCCTGAATTGGCAGTTATGGAGTATTTGCATATTTTATATACCTTTGCCCACTTTTACATCATGCCGTAACATGATAACCAGCCTGCCAAAACAGGTCTATCGCTGTAATTTGTTTTACAGAGTCAGGGCATGTGATAAACCAAAAAACTCAGCGTATTACATGAAATTATCACAATTCCGATTCGACCTTCCCCTCAACCTCATTGCCCAAAACCCTACCAAAAAACGCGAAGACAGCCGCATGATGGTGGTGCACCGCAAAACCGGTGAAATTGAAAACCGACAATTCCGCGATATCATTGAGTACTTCGATGATAAGGATGTATTTGTTGTGAACAATACCAAGGTATTTCCTGCCAGAATGTATGGACGCAAGGAAAAAACCGGAGCTAAAATTGAAGTATTCCTGCTGCGCGAACTGAACAAAGCCAATAAGCTTTGGGACGTTATTGTAGATCCGGCCAGAAAAATTCGTGTAGGCAACAAATTATATTTTGGTGAAAATGATGAACTGGTTGCTGAAGTTATCGACAACACCACCAGCCGCGGAAGAACCATTCGTTTCTTATGGAATGGTAGCGACGAAGAGTTTAAACAAGTGCTGGAAATGATGGGCGAAACCCCATTACCCAAATACATCAAACGCAAACCGGATGAAGAAGATAAGGAAAGATATCAAACGGTTTATGCTAAACACGAAGGTGCTGTGGCCGCACCCACTGCCGGTTTACACTTTAGCCGAGAGTTGATTAAGCGACTTGAAATTCAGGGTATCCGTTTTGCAGAAGTAACCCTTCACACCGGCTTGGGTACCTTCAGGCCCATTGAAGTGGAAGACCTCAGTAAACACAAAATGGATGCTGAATATTACAAGATTGACGAAGTGGCCTGTGCCATTGTAAATAAAGCGAAAGAAACCGGACACCGCATTTGCTCCATCGGTACTACTACCATGCGTGCCATGGAAACGTCCTACACAGCACAAAAATTACTGAAGCCATCCGAAGGTTGGACCAATCACTTCATTCATCCTCCATATAATTTCAATATTGCCGATGCACTGGTTACCAACTTCCATTTACCCAAAACCAGTCTGCTGATTATGGCATGCGCCTTTGCCGGGTATGATTTGATGATGGAAGCGTACAAAAAAGCCATCAAAGACAAATACCGATTCTTCAGTTATGGAGATTCGATGTTGATCATCTAAAAGCATTATCAAAAAATACGAACTCCCTTTATGGGAGTTTTTTTATGTCTACGAGTCTCTTGCATTTATCTACGAGTCTCTTGCTTGCAAGGACTCGTAGAATCTAAAACCATCAACGGTAAGTCCTCTTTCGAAGAGGCCTTTCCCGCCAATAAATTCAGAGTGAGAAGTGAATTCTATTCCTGACGAGTCTTTTGCTTTTATCTACGAGTCTCTTGCTTTTATCTACGAGTCTCTTGCTTGCAAGGACTCGTAGAATCTAAAACCCTCAACGGCAAGTCCTGCTACGAAGAGAATTACCTAAAAAACAAGGGGCCACGATAGAAATCGCGGCCCGTTTTAATCCAATATCCTATGAAAAACCACACTATTAACGCACCGCTTGCTTCATTATTGTGTTGAGTTATAAAAATGCCTTCTTTTTTTCTAAAAAAAGTGATTAGCTTGAGAATCAACCCTTTGTATCATGAAAAATATTCATACATGGTTGAGTGAGTATGGTGAAAGCCATCAAAATCATACCAACAAAATCATTCACTGGATTTGTGTACCGGTAATTTTCTTTTCCATCACCGCATTATTATACAGTGTAAAACTGCCCTGGCATCCATGGAACGTGGCCATGATTGTACTGGTGGCCGTGATCATCTACTACCTCCGCCTTTCTGTACCTATAGGTTTGGGCATGATGCTCTTTAGTAGCGTGTGTTTGCTGCTATGCCACTGGATGGAAAGCGTTTGTCCCTTTCCGTTATGGGCATCGGCGCTCATATTATTTGTATTGGCATGGATTGGTCAGTTCTATGGCCACTCCGTTGAAGGAAAGAAACCTTCCTTTTTAAAAGACCTTCAGTTCTTACTAATAGGGCCTGCCTGGCTGATGAGCTTCATTTTTAAAAAATGGGGTGTTCGGATTTGAAGTAACGGAATCATATATACGAAAATTACAAAGCCAATAGAATGCACTATTAGATTCCTGATTTTTTTACAAGGAAAGATTAAACCTATCGGCGAGTAACTGCAAATCAGTATATACTTCTTCCATTATTTCAATTCCGTGTTTCATACGGTGAGCTGTTTCTGCTCTTTCCGGATCACCGGGAATGACTACCGGTTGATTAACATGTATGGGAGTAGCGGCGCGCATATCGCGTATCCAGGTATCCATATCTTTCTTAAAATCAGCTGCTTTTCTAAATCCGTCAATACGCATCGCTCCGAAAAAATGCCCTATGCCATTGCCCGGCATGAAGGAAGGCATAGCGAGATAAGACGGAAATGGTGGTACATACTTTCCAAAATTGGCACCACTTAAAACGCCGGAGAAAATATCTACTATACTGCCGAGCATAAATCCTTTGTGTGAACTGTGTTCACGATCACTACCCAGCGGCAGCAATGCACCCCCTTGTTTTAATGCAGAAGCATCCGTGCTGGGTGAACCATCCTTAGTTTGAATCCAACCCAATGGAGCTGATTCTTTTTTCCGCTGGAGGATTTCCAGTTTACCGTTTGCTGCAGTAGTGGTGGCAAAATCTGCTATAAAAGGAGGCTCATCTCCCGCAGGAATAGCAACTGCAATAGGATTGGTACCCAACATTCTGTCTTTCGAAAAAGTGGGTGCTACCAAAGGAGATGCATTCGTGAAGGCAATGCCAATCATATCATGTGGTAAAGCCATCATGGCATGGATTCCCGCAATTCCAAAATGGCTGCTGTTGTGTACACTCACCCAACCGGTACCCACTTGTGCTGCTTTATCAATGGCCACCTGCATGGCGTAAGGGGCCACACACAAACCCAGACCTGCTTGACCATTAACTACCGCGGTACTGGGGGTTTCGTGTTCAATAACGGGTGATGTATGGGTTTGAATCCTCCCGGCGTCCCACAAACGAACATAACCGCTTAAACGGGCTACCCCGTGACTGTCTACCCCCCGTACGTCAGCGGATAACAACACACGAGCCGCATCTGCAGCAGACGGTGCTGACAATCCCATTTGTAAAAAAACCTGCTCTGCAAAATGGATAAGTTGCTGATACGAACAATGAATCATCGCACGAAATTAATTGATCGGCTACAATTTGCAGAACAATACCAATCGGCGTATTTTTGCGCCGCACAATCATATTACAGATGGGAAGGATATTTGAAGTTAGAAAAAGTGCCATGTTTGCCCGTTGGGATAAAATGGCCAAGAATTTTACCCGTATAGGGAAAGAGATAGCCATTGCTGTGAAAGCCGGCGGACCTGATTCGGAAAACAACCCGGCCCTGCGCCGATGCTACCTGAACGCCAAAGCCTGCAACATGCCGAAAGACCGTGTGGAAGCGGCTATCAAGCGTGCGATGGGTAAGGACACCAGCAGCTACGACGAACAAACGTATGAAGGGTACGCACCGCATGGTGTGGCCATTATGGTTGAAACGGCAACTGACAACCCCACCCGTACCGTGGCCAATGTAAGGATGCATTTCACCAAGGGGAATGGCTCCCTGGGTACCAGCGGCTCCGTAGCATTTACGTTTACGCGTATGGGTGAGTTTAAAATCAAGAACACTGGCCAGAACCTGGAAGATCTTGAACTCGAACTGATTGATTATGGTTTGGAAGAAATTGGGGAAGATACCGAAGGTAATATTATTATACGCACCGCTTTCAACGAATTCGGAAATATGAGTAAAGCACTGGAAGATAAAGGCATTGAGGTAATCACGGCTGAGCTTACACGCATTCCACAAACCACTGTTGAGCTTGGTGAGGAAGAAGCCAACGAGGTACTTAAACTGGTAGATCGTTTGGAACAAGATGATGATGTGCAGAAAGTGTATCACAATCTGAAATAATCGCATACTGCATCAAAAGAAATCCCCGCACTTCATGACGCGGGGATTGTTTATATCATTCACATACCTACTTATTCTTCCTTTCCATAACGGAAAACGATTTTTGCATTCGTCTTTAAATCGTAGGAAGCAAACAATTCATATCGCTTTTTTCCTGCCACAATAACCACCAACGCAGTGTTCGGCGGTATGGAGCCCAGGTTGTTGGCGAAAAGTTCCACTACATGCTCCCGGTCTTTACTGATGGGTAGAGTAATGACCTTGGCCTTATCCGTAATCATGTATTTATTGAGCACTATCTGGTCATCATAAAACACCGTGACCGTGTCGTTGTCAATTTCTCCATTGTCGTAAATAAACAACTTGATAGAATCCGCTTCTGTTAGGATGGTGCGCACCAGTTTTGAGGAACGTTCCTTCTTGGCTTTCACCGGTTGCGGGGCAACGATTACAGGGGGTTCGGCAGGTTTTACCGGCTCTATTTTCTTTTCAGGTTCAATCGGTTTGGGTAGTTGTGGCACCGGTTTAGGGACAGGCGGCTTGGGGGCCGGTGGCTTGGGAGCCGGTGGTTTCGGTTTGGGTTGAGGTTCTGTTGGAGGAGCCTGCAACTTGCGTACCTCCCTCATGGTGGAATCCAGCTTTTGTGGCTTGTTGCTTACCCGTCGTAACCACTGGGGTTCGCCTCGGGTTCCGAGTAATTGATCTAACAAACTACGGGCTCCGAGATTTTCGCGGAGGTATTCACCATCGGCTTCTTTGCTGTATCGCCAATTATACGTGGTAGTACCATGTGAGCCGGATTGCTCAATCATCACACCTCCATATCCTACCAATCTGAGTGCTCCTTTATCGTATTTGCCATGAAAGGAAGCCCGGCACCAGCTATCATCAATCGCTTCATCATAAGTATACCCAAAAACCGTATCCTTGGTATGACGTATCACCAGTTTGATGTAGGTTGTACCTCCGCCTTTTCCTATCCAGGTACCTGTGAGGTCCTGTGCCTGCGTGCATATAGGCAGGGTAACTAAAAGTAAAAGCAATATTTTTTTCATAGCGTGTCCATCTATTCAGCCATCATACTGCTCACTTCGCGTATCACATCTTCGGCACTGGGCTTAGAGAAATAATCTCCGTCGCTTCCGTAACCAGGGCGATGCGCTTGGGCAGTGAGTGTTCTGGGAGCCACATCAAGGTATCGGTAACCTCCCTGCTCTTCCATCACTTTATTGAACATGTATGCTGCCGCGCCACCCGGTACATCTTCATCAATGAATAATATGCGGCTGGTCTTTTTAAGCGACTCCACAATTACATGTCCTGTATCAAAGGGTAGTAATGTCTGCACATCTATTACCTCACAATGTATTCCCTCTGTTTCCAGCGATGTTACTGCATCCATTACAATCCTCAATGTTGAACCGTAGGTTACGAGTGTGATGTCATCTCCTTCATGAACCACTTCGGGTACACCTAACGGTACGGTGTAATCGAGCAGGTTCGCGGGTAACTTTTCTTTGAGCCTGTAACCATTCAAGCACTCAACCATCAATCCAGGATCGTTACTGCGTAACAAGGTATTGTACATTCCAACGGCCTGCGTCATGTTTCTCGGCACACATACATACATGCCACGCAGCGCATGTATTACCATGCCCATAGGCGATCCGCTGTGCCAAATACCTTCGAGGCGGTGCCCCCGGGTGCGTACAATCAACGGCACACTTTGTTGGCCGGCAGTTCGAAAATGCGTAGTGGCCACATCATCACTCAGGGGTTGCAATCCGTACAGTAAATAATCGAGATACTGTATTTCGGCTATGGGCCTTAGTCCGCGCAACGCAAGACCTATGCCCTGCCCCATGATGGTGAGCTCACGAATGCCGGTATCAAAAATGCGGTCTTCACCATATTTTTCCTGCAAACCGCTGAAACCCTGATTTACGTCTCCAATATATCCAAGATCTTCTCCAAATGCTACCACTGTATCATTGTTGCTGAACAACTGATTAAAGTATTGATTCAACACCTCAAACCCGTTCACCATAGGTGCATCCGCATCATACTGTGCAGGTGTAACCGGAACTTTTAAAGCGCTTCGGGCACCCTCGTTGTACAAATGCGTGTTATACATTGTAGCATGTGTAGTTTGCAAATCTTCGTAATATTTTTTCAAAGTAGCAGCGCCACCGGTATTTTTTAACAATCTTAAAGCAGTGGCCAATGCTTTGAAAACATCCCTGCGCAATGGTTCACGAAGGGCTTTCAGTTCATCTGATATCTTAAGCACATCATTGTTTCCGTTAGCGGCACTATCGATCATCGATGTGGCTTGCGATACCATATTTTTAATCGGATCCAGATAATGCTGCCATGCTCTGTTTTTACTCTCTTTTACATGGTTTTGTGCTTCAACTTCTATCTCCTTCAATTCTTCTTCTGTGGCAAGGGCGTTGGAAATAATCCACTGACGCATCTGTCGGATACCATCCCACTCTTTCTCCCATTCCAGGCGTTCTGGTGATTTGTAACGTTCATGACTACCCGAAGTTGAGTGCCCTTGCGGTTGGGTAATTTCCTCCACATGAAACAGTACCGGAACATGAGTAGCCCGCGTGTGTGCAATGGCTTGTTCCATCACTTCGCACATCCCGGCATAATCCCAACCTTTGAGTTTGTAGATTTCTATTCCGTTGGTGCCCTCTTTTTTCTGCAATCCGGCTAATGCATCAGATATGGACGCCTTGGTGGTTTGATATTTTTTAGGTACCGATATACCATATCCGTCATCCCAAACAAAAACTGCCAACGGCACCAGTAACACGCCTGCCGCATTGAGGCTTTCCCAGAAATGCCCTTCACTAGTGCTGGCATCACCAATGGTGCAAAAGCAAACTTCATTTCCTTTATTGCTCAAATGGGTGTAACCCTGCAGGCGATCTACGTTTCGAAAAACCTTTGATGCAAACGCCAGCCCCAGGGCCCTTGGCATTTGTCCACCTGTAGGGGCCATATCACTTGAAATATTTTTCCTTTCGGCCAAATTCAGCCAATCGCCATTTTCATTGACCATGGGTGTAGCGAAGTGGCAATTCATCTGACGGCCGGCGCTGAAGGGTTCGTTGTTGATATCAGGATCTGCGTATAGTTGTGCAAAAAACTGCTCTACAGTGGCCAGCCCTGTAGCGAACATAAAGGTTTGATCCCGGTAGTACCCCGAGCGAAAATCGCCGGGCTGGAAAAACTTGGCCATGGCTACTTGCGCCACCTCTTTCCCATCACCAAAAATGCCAAACTTTGCTTTGCCGGTGAGCACTTCCTTTCTTCCCAGTAAACTGGTTTCCCTACTCACACAACAAATCCTGTAATCGTTCAGCACCTCATTCCTAAAGCGTTCAAAACTCAGTTTATCTTGTTGGGTGGTATCTGTTATTTGTTCCATATGCAGTTCATTCAATGAACGGCAAATTTATTGATTTTAGCCTCGGGATTGTTAAAAAAATGGTAAGCGGGTACCTTTTATTGTATCATAAAAGCGTTTTATTATCTTTGATATCCCAAAAAATTATAACAAAATGAAAAAAATACTACTCAGCGCATTTGCATTATGTGCAACGATGATGGCCACCGCACAAAATCAGGCTGCAGATCCACACGCCGGTCATGACCATGCAAAACCTGCTGTTGCTAAAACAGAGGAGGTTATTAAGATTGAAGCGGTTCATGATTTCGGAAAAATTCCACAGGGTAAGCCGGTAACCTATGATTTCGTTGTGACCAATATTAGCAAAGAGCCTATTAAAATTAGCAACGTACAAGCAAGTTGCGGATGTACCACGCCTTCATGGGATAGAGACAATGCGATAGCACCTGGAACTACTTCTAAAATTAATGTAGGTTACAATGCAGCGGCTGAAGGACCTTTCAGCAAGAACATTACTTTAACTTATGGCGACAATCAATCGAAGATCATCACCATCAAGGGAGAAGTATTTAAAACACCTGCGGCCAGTGCTCCCGAAACAAAAGCGGCTGAAATAAAAGAATAATTTATCATTTTTAAGAAAACAACAACCATGAAAAAAATCCTCTTTTCATTACTGGTACTCGCATTCAGCGCCCCTGTATGGGCACAGAACACTCCGGATAAGGTAGCAAAGTTCAAATCAGATGTCATTGACCTTGGAAAAATTGAAGTGGGCAATCCTAAAACAGCTACATTTTATTTTTCGAATATCGGAGCTACGCCACTGATTATAGAACAAGCAAATCCTACCTGTGGTTGCACCATCGGTGATTATACCAAGGCACCGGTAGCCAAAGGAAAAGACGGATGGATTAAAGCCACATACAATGCAGCCAGCCTGGGTGCGTTTGACAAAAAAATGTCTGTGAAATTTGCAGGTGTTGACGGCATTAAAGATATTACCATCAAAGGCGAAGTACTTAGTAAAGAAGATTATGCTAAGTATGTAGCATCTTCTAAAAAAAGTACAACTCCTGCTAAACCCTAATGCAGGCATAAACCATTTTAAAGGCTCTTGTTTTGCAAGAGCTTTTTTTATTCAATGTAATAAATCCTGAACCATGTTTGCAAATGCCATTGAAAAAGTTGCCCGCTTTACCCGACCGTTGCATACCATCATGCGTACGTACCAATCTAAGCAGGTTATTCCCGGGTCAGCAACACTTTTTTTCGTAAACAAGGAAGGTTATGCAGTAACCTGCAAACATGTGATTGAAATGCTGGCGCAGGCTGAACGCATCAACCTCAACTACCGTCAATTCACTGAAGAGAAAAATCAGTTACAACTCAGTGGTGCAAAAGATGATGAACAAGTTACTCAACTCGCTGCACGCTTTCACATTCACGAAGCTACTGTAATTCAAATGCTGAATACATTTGTAGATTGTGTAGATTATATGAGCGGCTTTACCTGGCACCTGCATCCCACTCTGGATTTAGCTATTTTAAAATTCAACGATTTCAACAAGGTGCATTATCAGGAGTGTGCCACTTTTATTAAGGATGCTCATCAGATTCGTCAGGGTAATTTTTTATGCCGCCTGGGATTTCCATTTCCTGAGTTCAGCAATTTCATTTATCACGAAGACAGAGATGACATTGAATGGACCAATGCCCGTCCTGTTTCACCCCGCTTTCCGATTGAGGGTATGGTAACACGGTTTCTGGCCGACCCCAATGGGTTGTATGGTATTGAGCTTAGCACACCGGGTTTACGCGGACAAAGCGGCGGGCCGCTCTTCAACAGTGATGGGTTGGTGTGCGGAATGCAATTCTCCACCAAACACCTACACCTGGGTTTCGATATGGTGAACACTGATATTATGATTAATAACGTAGTACAGAAAGTATCAGACTACTCCTTCCTTCACCTCGGCCAATGTATTCATGCCGATGCCATCAAAACATTCCTGCGCCAGCATGGCGTAAAATATTATGAGGAATAATCCCGCTGAACGGCTTCTGCGTATATCTTTGCGGCATGTTAACCATCAGTCATCGCGGCACGGAAATGCCCGCCTCTCCCATTCGTAAACTGGTTCCTTATGCGGAAGCAGCCAAGAAAAAAGGAACCAAAGTATATCACCTCAATATTGGTCAACCCGATATTGAAACCCCACCCTCCATCATGGATGCGGTGCGGCAGTGTAAACTTCCGGTGCTGGAATACAGCCATAGTGCAGGAAATGAGAGTTACCGCAGGAAACTGGTGGAATATTATGCCAAGAACAATATTCACATCACGCATAACGACATCATCGTTACGGCCGGCGGAAGTGAAGCCATTCTCTTTGGTTTTATGGCCTGCCTCGATGCCGGAGATGAAGTAATTATACCTGAACCATTTTATGCCAACTACAATGGCTTTGCCATTCAGGCAGATGTTGTAGTGAAACCGATACGCAGCAATATTGAAACCGGATTTGCCTTACCGCCCATTGAGGATTTTGAAAAGGCCATCACACCGCGTACACGCGCCATTGTGGTGTGCAACCCCAACAACCCTACAGGTTATTTATACAGCCGGGCTGAAATGGAAACATTAAAGGAGATTGTACTCAAACACAATCTGTTTCTGTTTGCAGATGAAGCGTACCGTGAGTTTTGTTACAACGGTGAACACACCAGCGCCATGCATCTTACAGGTGCTGAACAACATGTGGTATTGATGGATACCATCAGTAAACGTTATAGTGCCTGCGGCGGAAGAATTGGTGCTTTCATCACCAAAAACAAACAAGTGCTGGATGCAGCTATGAAATTTGCACAGGCCAGGCTCAGTCCACCCTACTTCGCTCAAATTCTCGGAGAAGCCGCAGTAGATTTACCCGATAATTATTTCGATGCCATTAAAGCCGAATACGAACGCCGCCGGAATATTCTGGTAGAAAGATTAAACGCAATGCCGGGCGTTTTTTGTCCGAACCCCGGAGGGGCCTTTTATGCCATGGCTAAACTACCAATCGACGATTGCGATGCGTTTTGTCAGTGGTTGCTGGAAAGGTTTGAGCACAACGGAGCCACCCTCATGCTGGCACCGGCCACCGGATTCTACAGTACACCCGGACTGGGCTTACAAGAAGTACGCCTGGCTTATGTGTTGAATACCGACGCAATTCACGCTGCGATGGATTGTCTGGAAGCCGCACTGAAAGTGTATCCGGGCAGAAAAAACTAAAACATGCCTGATTACCTGATACCGTGGTTTGGTTACCTGGCCTCCCTGTTCCTGATCCTCGCGCTGAGCACCAACCGCGATTTGAAATTCAGGTGGTTCACATTGTGCGGTAACATTTCATTTATCGTGTACTCGATACTGTTACCATCCATTCCCGTACTCATTACCAACACCATCCTACTCGGTATCAACATTTATTACCTGCGCAAACTGTACCGTAAACAGGAGAGTTTCGACTTGATTGAATTTAAAGGAAACGAAGCATTAGCCAACAAGTTTCTGGAATTTCATCAAAAAGAAATAGCGCTGTATTTTCCTGATTTCGATAAAGAGCAACTGAACAACAGCCTCAACTTTGTTGTTCTTAGAGATTTGGTTATAGCCAATATGTTTTCGGCAAAAGTTTCAGCCGAAGGCGATGCTGTGGTACATATAAATTTTACGGTAGCCCGCTACCGGGATTTTAAAGTTGGACAATACATTTTCAATAAAGAAAAAGATTTCCTCACTTCCAGGAATATCCGGCGTATTGTGTACACCCAGGTGAAACACAAAGGGCATATTGAATACCTCAAAGCTATGGGCTTTATACCACAACCCGCACAGCCCGGAAGTTGGGTGAAGGAAATTGCTTAACGTGCTCCGGGTGCACAATGTTTTTTCAAAAATCGTGTATACACGCCTTGCAGATGCCGAAAAGTGCCTTCGCCTTCCATCAAGCTGTGCGAGCGGTTCGGATACGGCATCACTTCAAATGTTTTATTGTGTTTGATCAGTTCGTTCACCATCAATTCGGTGTTGCTGTAATGTACATTATCATCTAATGTGCCATGCACTATCAGCAGGTTGCCTTTTAATTGGTGTGCATAGGTTATGGCTGAACCTTTGATGTACTCTTCAACATTTTCCTGTGGTAAGCCCATATACCGTTCCGTATAGATGTTATCATAAAAATCGATCCTGGCCGTAGGGGCAATGGCAATACCGGTTTGAAACAGGTCGGGATATTGAAATAAAAGATGAAACACGGAAGTGCCACCGCCACTCCATCCCCATACAGCCACACGATCCTTATCCACATAAGGCAACTGTATAATATGCTTAGCGGCCATGGCCATATCGCGCACATTCACTCGTCCGAGTTTCTTGTACACCGATTTACGCCATGAAGCACCTTTAAGCGATGGACTGCCGCGGTTGTCAACCGATACCTGAATATATCCATCTGCATCCATATCACCTGCATAAAGAAAATTGTGGTGATTACCGTACTCATCCGCAACAGTAGAGGCCCACGGCTCCCCATATACGTAAAACACGATGGGATATTTCTTGTTCGGATTGAAATTTGCCGGTTTACGCACCCATGCGTCCACCAGTACTTTATCCTGTGTAGCGAACTGCATGTATTCTATACCGTTATCGGAAGTGCTTTCCTTCATGCGTGCAATGCTTTTAGACGCCTGCAGCGGTCGCCCATCGGGGAGCGAAACCCACTCTTCCAGGGGAGATACTGCATGGGAGGAATAGGTGTGTAACGCTATTTTTCCACCCGGACTAATTTGATAACGATGTGTGCCCGGCAGGTCTTGTCCGTTCACCTTTTCCGGCTTCAACTGAACAGTATTAATTTTCACACGGTATAAATATTGCTGAACCGGATGTTGCGGAGATGCATAAAAATATACATAGCCGTTGGCCTCGTCTAGGCTTAACGGTAAGGCAATATCATAATCACCGGGTGTAAGGAGGGTAACCGTTTTACCATCACGGCTGATCTTGTACAAATGTCTCCATCCGTCTTTTTCACTCACCCATAAAAAATCCTGTCCTTTGTTCACCCACATCCATCCGCGAGGGTCATCACCCTGTAAATCAATCCACGCCTCGTTGAAATCAGCCCAGAAAGTACGTGTACTGCCATCGGTAGTATTGCAGTATATGAGTTTACTTTCCTGCTGATGACGGTTGAGCCGTTGTACAATCAGCTCATTGGCTCCGCTCCATTCCATACGTGTAATGTAATGCTGTGCAGGATCTCCTTCAAACTGCATCCAGCGTGTAAAACGATTGTTGAGTGATACCACTCCAATTTTAACCGGTGAAGGCGGATTGCCTGCTTTGGGATATTCCACCGGTATCACCTGTGCATAGGGTGAATCAATCGTATTCAACATATAGTAATCACGGATCTGGCGTGCATCTACCTGCCAGTAGGCAATCGACCGGCTGTCAGGGCTCCACCTGAATCCATCTCTGCAAAAAAACTCTTCTTCATATGCCCAGTCAAAAGTACCATTGATCAGTTTACGGTTGCCATCCGTAGTGAGTTGCTTACGGTCCGTTCCGGCGATAGACTCCGCATACAGATTGTGTCCGCTTACATAGGCAATCATTCTGCCATCCGGCGAAAACTTGGCAAATTGAAGTGACTTATCCGGAAGTCCGGCACCAACCCTTCTAAGTTGCTGATTGGCTGGAGTGTACACCCAAAAGTCGCCGCGGGTAGGGTACCGCCAAACCTTTGTGGCATTTACAAACAACAAAATAGCTGAACCATCGGCGTTGAACTCAAACTGATGCACCTCCAACGGAGCGGTGTGTCCTGGCGGAGTGAGTTGCTTGGCCGCTAGAAAAACCGTTTTCTGCGCGTTCTTCGGATCCACTACCCGAACTCCATCCTTCCCAATTTCGTAATAGGCATTGCCATCCGGCGTAAAAGGGATGGTATTATATTGTGCGTGTAGCCACTGTACACACATCATGGCCATGATCAGCCACAACCACTTTTTCATACGAATTATTTTTTTGATATACCCGTTTTGTAACTATATAGGCTGAACTAAGATAGCTATTAAAAATGAAGTGGTAAGAAGACCAGTTGTTTAAGCGCACGCTGAGCAACTATCTTAATACGGTGCATTCATTGTCATTTGAATATTCCTGTAACCACCACACCACACATTCCCCAATAAACACACTTTTGGGGCATTGTTCCTGCCCCGATTTATTTGTATTTTCACATTGGGGTTTGTGGGTATGGCGTTCCCCGGGGTGGATGACGTCAATTCAAAAAAACTACCTCCTCCAACACCACATTCAACCTGCCCCCTGCTTCCCTATCTACATCCCGATTTGTAGCTGCTTCTTTGGTTATAAAAAATGGTTCATACTTTTGAGGCCATATGGAAAAGGAAAAACTGCGGTTAGATAAGTACCTGTGGGCCATCCGTATGTTTAAAACACGCGCACTGGCTGTAGATGCTATCGAAAAGAATAAAGTGAAACTGAATGACCAGCCCGTGAAAGCGGCACGCCCTGTTCATATCGGTGAGGTGTACCATATTAAAACCGAAAGTCGCAAATGGGTGATAGAAGTTACCGGCCTGCTCTTCAACCGCGTGAAGTATGCAGAGGCCATTCAATTCTACACAGACCTCACACCCCCTGAAACACTGGAAGCTACAGCTTTTCAACCCGCAGCTTTTCATACGGGAAAAAGACTGAGCAAGGTAGGGCGGCCTACCAAAAAACAACAACGCGATATCGAAGGTTTTTTTAACGATAACGCATAAACGAAAATAATTTAAAGAAACAAAGTGCAAATAGATATTATAACCGTTGTACCGGGTTTACTGGAAGGCCCCTTCTCCCACTCTATTATGAAACGGGCTGCCGACAAGGGCATCCTGACAGTGAACATTATCAACCTGCGCGATTATACCACCTATGCACGCGCACAGGTAGATGATTACCCCTTCGGCGGAGGTGCCGGGATGGTCCTCATGGCCGAACCCCTCGTGAATGCCATTGAAAGTTTACAGGACCAAAAGGCATACGACGATATCATCTACCTCACGCCCGATGGTGAAACCTTCAACCAAAAAATGGCCAATCAGTTGTCGCTGAAAAACAACCTCATGATGATTTGCGGACACTATAAAGGCATCGACCAGCGCGTGCGAGACCACTTCATTAC
>JAHBTM010000080.1 GCA_019638635.1 Ferruginibacter sp.
CAATTTCTTTCAGGATGCCCTGTTCGCCATCCATTCCAAACACGCCTTCTGTGATTACGAGAATACCTCCTCCATTTTTGGCAGCCATTTCAGTAGCCCGGTGCATTTGTTTTTCAAAATCTGCAATATCGTTGTGTTTGAAGGCGTAACGATGCCCCATGTGCAAGCGAACACCATCTACAATACAGGCGTGCGATTCGGCATCATATACAATAACATCTCGGCGGTTCACCAAAGCATCAATACAACTCATAATTCCCTGATAGCCGAAATTCAGGAGCATGGTATCTTCCCGGTTTACAAATTCACTGATTACTTTTTCCAGTGCTTCATGATGTGCCGTATTGCCACTCATCATACGGGCGCCCATTGGGTTACCCATGCCATATTGAGCTGCCGCTTCAGTATCTGCCTTGCGAACATCGGGGTGGTTCACCAATCCCAGATAATTATTGAGGCTCCATACAATCATATCCTTTCCCCTGAATTGCATGCGCGGCCCTAACGGTCCGTCTAGTTTGGGAAAAGCAAAATATCCGTGGGCACGATCCATGTGCTGCCCAATGGGGCCGCCATCTTTCACCAGTTTCTCGAAAACATCCATCGCGAAGTGTTTAAACCTGTTCTACAAAGTAACTTGTCAACAAGGGGTTTGATAATAAAAGTGCGCAAATTTATAACAATTTCATCATCTGTTCATCAATACCGAAAGCGGAAGGAAGTCGTGAGTCAATGTATCTTTGTAGGGCAAAACCTTTGAAATGCTTCGTTTTTATCTGACAATAACTTGCCTGTGGGCCATAGGTTGTACCGCCACAGCACAAAATCAATCGATTGAAGTTAAGCGACCCCAACTGGTAGTAGGTGTGGTAGTAGATCAAATGAGATGGGATTACCTGTATCGGTTCCTGCCTTATTTTGGAGAAGGTGGGTTCAAGCGGTTGTTACATCATGGTTATCGCTTTGAACAAACGTACTTCCCTTATACGCCATCTTTAACTGCGGCCGGGCATGCCAGTATTTACACCGGTGCATATCCTGCCTTTCATGGTATTGTTGGAAACACTTGGTATGAAAGGGCAACTGAAAGCAGGGTGTATTGCACCTCAGATAGTACGGTACAACCCAAAGGCGGTAGCAATGCCGGTGGCAAGATGAGTCCTGTTCATCTGATGTCCAATACGGTAGGAGATGAATTGAGGTTATTTAGCGGATTTAAGAGCCGCGTGTTTGGATTAGCCATTAAAGACCGAGGAGCGATTCTGCCTGCCGGGCGATCAGCCAATGGGGCCTTTTGGTTTGATGATAGTACCGGACACATGGTATCCAGTTCTTACTATTATGACGCATTGCCTGAATGGGTGCAACAGTTCAATCAGCAAAGACTTACCGACTCTTTGATACAACATCCCTGGATACCACTGATCAAAGACTTGGACCTCCCCGTTTCGGCACAGGATGCAAAGCACAAACGCCCGTTAATGAAAGGGATGCCTGCCATTTTTCCTCATACCGTTCAGTACACCTCCAGGGAGGGATACAAAAAATTCAGATACCTGCCCGCAGCGAATACTTACACCGTGCAGTTCGCAGAATGGTTGTTGAAAAACGAACAATTGGGTAAAAAAGGACAAACGGATTTGTTGTGTATCAGTTTTTCTGCAACAGATTATGCAGGGCATGAATTTGGCCCGCAATCACCGGAAGTAGCAGATATGTATATCCGGCTCGATCGTGACCTGGCCCGGTTGTTCCAATTTTTGGATCAGCATACCGGTTCGGGGGAGTACCTTGTTTTCTTAACAGCAGACCATGCAGCGCCTTACAGCCCGTCTTATTTATCAGAGAACAACATCAGTGCAGGCGGCATCAATTTTTACGGAATGGACCGCAGGGTTGATCAGTTTCTTCAGGAAAATTTTGGGGTGCCGGGATTGCTGGTTGACTATTATGGATTTCAGTTTTTCCTGAACAACAAAAAAATTGACAGTTTAAAAATTCCACGCGATGAAGTGTATGATGCCCTCATTGATTTTTTACTGCAAATGCCTGAGGTGGTTCATGCCATTCCCCTGAAGCGTTTGCATCAGGCTGTGTTGCCGGGCGTGTATAAAGACATGATTGCAGCGGGATACTACCAGCGTAGAAGTGGCGATATTCAGATTATTTTGAAACCTTCCTACACGGATTATAAACCGGAGGGAACGGAGCATGGTACCCTATTTAATTATGACACGCGGGTGCCATTGATATGGTATGGCTGGCAGATTCCTGCCGGAAAAACTTTTCGACGAGCCCATGTAACCGACATTGCCCCCACTCTATCACAAATGCTCTATATTGATACACCCGGAGCAGCGGCCGGTGAAGTACTGGCAGAATTAATGCAACCTTAATTGCGTTTGTGCATTGTCGTTAGTTTGATTGTATCCCCTAAGTAAAATGATGTACATTCATGATAACCCTGTACCTTTAAGGGAGAATCTATTTAAATTAAACATTCAGGTATGGAAACAAAAGACCTCAGGCTTGCGGTGCTGATAGATGCGGACAATGTACCGTACTCCGGCCTGGTGGAAATGTTTGAAGAAATTGCCAAATACGGCACACCCACATTTAAACGCATTTATGCCGATTGGACAAGACCCAATGCTTCTGGCTGGAAAAAAGTACTGTTAGAACATGCCATTACGCCTGTGCAGCAGTATAGCTATACCACGGGTAAAAACTCATCCGACAGTGCCCTGATTATTGATGCTATGGATATTCTGTATACCGGTAAAGTGGATGGATTTTGTATCGTTTCCAGTGATAGTGATTTTACCCGCCTGGCCACCCGGTTACGAGAGGCCGGAATGATGGTAATTGGCATTGGGGAGAAAAAAGCACCGGCAGCCTTTATTTCTGCTTGTGAAAAATTCATCTACCTGGAAATTTTACAGAAGCCGGGTGCTTCATCCGGCGAAAAACAAAAAGCCAGGAAAACCAAAGATGAAAAAGGAAGCCCCCTGAGCAAAGTGGAACCCGCTCTGATCAAATTATTCAGAGATAGCATTACTGCGTTGGCAGATGAAAACGGTTGGGCATTTCTGGGAGATATCGGCAACCTGATGCTCAAGAAAAAACCCGATTTTGATTCCAGGAATTATGGTTTTCCCAAATTGCTTCCTTTACTGAAAAGCATGAAAAAATTTGAAATCCACGAACGGGAAACCGGTAAGGCCAATATCAAACACATTTATGTGCGGAATCTGTAAGGGCCGACAGGTAAGGACATAAAAAAACCGCTGAATCAGCGGCTTTAGTTGGGTTACTAGGACTCGAACCTAGACAGACAGAATCAAAATCTGTAGTGCTGCCATTACACCATAACCCAGTTACCCGGTTTATTAGGGAGTGCAAAAATAGTACAAGTAGGAAAGTGAACCAAACATTTTTTATTCTTTATCCTCCTTTTCCTTCAATTCCTTAATCAAATCAAGGGCTTCAGCCACCACATCACACATAATCGTAATCAATGAACCCGGTTTCACCGTATTATATGCATGCATAATGGCTTCTCTCTCATTGTAAATGATGGTGACCGGAATTTTCTTCTCCTTGTTTTCATTGATGCCTTCTACCAACAATTTTACAATTTCTTCGGCTGAACGGCCACGAAGGTTTTTATCCTGCCGAATGATGATTTCATCAAAATATCTGGAAGAGATACGCCCTATCTCGCGAATATCTTCATCCCTTCGATCGCCGGTGCCACTAATAACACCCACCTTGGGAGTACCATCCATTTTCTCCACAAAATCGCATAGCAATTGCATACCGGCGGGATTGTGTGCATAATCAACCAGAAACTTAAAGTGTTTAAATTCAAACAGATTCAAGCGGCCGGGCGTTTGGTTGGGGCTCGGAGTAAAGGTTTGAAGGGATTGACGTATATCCTCTACCGTAATGTTGCGATATAAATAAGTTGCAAGTATAGCCGGCAATGTGTTCATAATATTGTGAGTAGCCTTTCCACCGTATGTTATGGGGATGTTGGCCACTTTCTCCACCCGAATTTTCCATGCACCTTTCATGATGGTGACATAGCCGTTTTCATACACGGCAGAAAAACCGCCCTGCTTGCTGTGTTTTTGAATGCGCGGGTTATGTTCGTTCATACTAAACAGGGCAATATTGCAATGCAGGTTTTTGCGCATCTCATACACCAGGTCGTCATCAGCATTCAGGATAGCAAATCCGTTTTTCTTTACGGTTTCCGGCACCACCGCTTTTACTTTTGCCATCTGTTCAATCGTGCTGATACCACCCAGTCCGATATGGTCTTCTGAAATATTCGTTACAACGGCAATATCACATTGTTGAAATGCCAGTCCTGCTTTCAGTAAACCTCCCCGTGCACATTCGAGCACGGCAAAATCAACGGTAGGGTCTTTCAGCACAAACTGGGCGGATACGGGCCCGGTGCAATCTCCTTTCATCATCAGTTGATTCTGAATATACACTCCGTCGCTGGTGGTGAATCCTACCTTATACCCCGCTGCTTTGGCAATATGTGCTGTGAGGCGTGTTGTAGTAGTTTTTCCGTTGGTACCGGTGATAGCGATGATGGGTATTTGTCCGTTACTGCCCTGCGGAAACAACATATCTACCACCGGCTCTGCTACATTTCGTCCAATGCCTTCGGATGGTTCTATATGCATGCGGAAACCGGGGGCGGCATTCACTTCAAGCACCGCACCACCATTTTCGGTTATGGGTAACCGTAAGTTTGGGGCCATAATGTCGATACCGCAGATATCCAAGCCAATAATTTTGCTGATTCTTTCACACATAAAAATATTCGAAGGATGTACTTCGTCGGTTACATCGGTGGAGGTTCCACCGGTAGACAAATTGGCCGTGGGTTTCAGTAATACCAGCTCTCCTTCTGCCGGAATGGTATCCAGCGAATACCCTTTATCATCGAGCATTTTTTGAGTGAATGAATCCAGTTTAATTTGAGTCAGTACTTTTTCATGCCCATACCCTCGTCTGGGGTCTTTATTGGTTTCATTCACCAGCCATTCAATGGTATGCACTCCGTCTCCGGTAACGGAAGCGGGTGTACGCAATGCAGCACACACGAATTTATTATTGATGACCAACACGCGAAAATCGAAACCGGTGATGAACTTTTCGCAAATCACACTTCTGCCGTACACTTTAGCTTCCGCAAGGGCTTTCACCGCTTGTTCCCAGTTGATGATGTTAGTGGTAGCGCCTTTTCCATGATTTCCACTGATGGGCTTAAGTACAATAGGGTAGCCGATTTTTTTAATGGCGGATTGTAAATCTTCCTCATCGCGCACAATTTTACCGGTAGGTACGGGGATTTGAGCGGCTTCCAACAGGTCTTTAGTGTCTTCTTTATCTCCCGCAATATCCACTGCGATGCTGCTGGTGGTACTGGCAATGGTGGCGCGGATACGCTTTTGATTCACCCCATATCCCAATTGTACCAAACTGTATTTATTGAGGCGGATAAAAGGGATTCCTCTTTTAGCGGCTTCATCTACGATGCATCCGGTAGATGGGCCGAGCCGGGTTTTTTCACGGATTTCACGTAATTCCTGTATGAAAGGCTCCAGGGATATTTCCTGTTGGTCTATAACAGCCTGCACGGTTTCAACGGCCATTCGGGCAGCGCGTATACCCGCTTCTTCTTCCATATAATCGAACACTACATGGTATTCTCCGGGCTTGCCGGTACCACGTGTTCTGCCAAAGCCGGTATCCATCCCGGCCAGTGTTTGCAACTCAAGGGCTACATGTTCAATGACATGCCCCATCCAGGTGCCTTCGTCTACCCGTTGAAAAAATCCGCCGGGAACTCCTTCGCTACAACGGTGTTCATACAAACTGGGGATCAGTTGCTCTAACCGTTCACGAAAACCCGGCATTGTATTCGTGGGTTTTTCCTCCATTTCTTCCAGGTCTATGGTCATCTGAATCAGCTTCGGACGGCGGATACTCCAGTAATTCGGACCTCTCAATGCGCGGATATCTTTAATCTTCATCAACAGTTGTATTTTGGTTAAACAGTTGCGGAAATTAATTTTTTTTAGCAAGCAGATGAAAAATAATTTCAAATTATTGAAAATAGGCAGATCCGAAATTCACATTACTGTATAAATCCCACTTTTATCAACCATACGAATTGTGTTATTTTTGCGTTAACCACAAAAAAGGTTTAATGCAAATTGCTAAAGGAAAGCTACTGGCTATCGGCGGGGCAGAAGATAAGGGCACTGATCTTGAAAAAGGAGAAATTCACCGGAACAACCTCAATTTTTTTGAACTGGGCATCCTGCGCAGGATTGTAGAGGAAGTAAATGGTACAGCATCACGGATTGAAGTAATCACCACCGCCAGTATGATACCGGTTGAAGTGGGCGAAAATTATCTGAATGCTTTTCGTAAAATCGGATGTGTTAACGTGGGAGTGATGAATATCCGCAACCGAACGGATGTGAACGAACCGGAATACCTTGAACGTTTGCGTGTATGCGATGCCGTAATGTTCAGTGGTGGTAATCAGATGCGCCTGACCAGCACCTTCGGTGGAACTGAAGCGTTTAACATCATCATCAACCGATACATACATGAGGAAGGCTTTCTGGTAGCAGGAACCTCCGCAGGCGCCATGGCTATGAGCAATACCATGATTTATGAAGGCAATGCCACACGCGCGCACCTCAAAGGCGAAGTGAAAATTACCACCGGCCTTTCTTTTATGAAAGATGTTATATTCGATTCTCATTTCGAGAAACGCGGGCGATTTGGCCGCCTGGCGCAAGCCGTAGCCTCCAATCCGTCTTGTATTGGTGTGGGCTTGGGAGAAGATACCGGAATGTTGATTACTGAAGGGAACCGCATGGAAGCCATTGGGAGTGGTTTGGTAATCATGGTTGACGGGCATGATATCCGGCACAGCAATATTGCTGATATTCCCGATGGTAACCCAATCAGCATTGAAAACCTGAAAGTGCATTTCTGCGAGAAGGGCAATGGGTATCTTGTGAAAGAAAGACAATTTCTTCCGGAGGTATTCAAAGGTGCGGTGATTGATAAAAAAGTGCACGTAGAATAACAACTCCCGGCTATACCGTTTTTAATAGTTTCTCTATGGCTGCCTGTTGATTCAGGCAGTTTTTTTATCTTATCCCTGAACCTCTATTAGAAAAAACTGTTTTTTTCCTTTTTGTACCAGCAGAAATTTATCGTGTAATAAAGATGTGGAAAGAATGAGTTGTTGCGGGTCTTGAATCTTATTTCGGTTGATGCTTACCCCTCCGTTTTGAATCATTTTTCTGGCTTCGCCCCGACTGGGAAAAATGCCGGTATCTACCACGAGGCTGATGATATCAACACCTTCCTGCAAAAGAGAGGCCGGAAATGTGCAATGCATAATGCCTTCTATGGAACGCAAATCATTTTCGGATAATTCATTTACCGGTTTATCGGATTTACCGAACAGCTGTTGTGTGGTAGCTATTGCCTGTTGCAGCCCCTCTTCTCCATGTACAAAACGTGTAACTTCTTCGGCCAGCTTTTTTTGCAATATACGCTGCGATTCCTGTGCACGGTGCTGTTCCAGCAAATGTTGAATTTCCTGTTCAGGCAGGAAAGTGAATATTTTAATCCAGCCCGAAGCATCATTGTCTGAAGCATTCAGCCAAAATTGATAAAACTGATAAGGAGACGTACGTTGAGGATCCAGCCATACATTGCCGGTTTCCGTTTTACCGAATTTTCCGCCATCGGCTTTTTTAAGGAGCGGGCAGGTTAATGCAAATGCGGATCCACCGGCTTTTCGGCGAACGAGTTCAGTTCCGGTTACAATATTTCCCCACTGATCACTTCCACCCATCTGGAGTTTGCAATTTTTCTCTTTGTAGAGCCAATAGAAATCATATCCCTGAATTAGCTGATAACTGAACTCCGTAAAAGACATGCCTGACTGGCCTTCGAGTCTTTTTTTCACGCTGTCTTTGCTCATCATATAATTGACGGTAATGTGTTTACCAACATCTCGTATAAAATCCAAAAATGAAATACCCTTAAACCAATCGTAGTTGTTTACAATTTCAGCCGAATTAAAAAGAGAAGGATTAAAATCCAGGTACTGTTCCAGTTGCTTTCTGATGCCCGCCAAGTTGGTGGCAAGGGTGGCTTCATCCAGCATATTTCTTTCTTCACTTTTAAAACTCGGATCGCCCACCCTGCCTGTGGCACCACCAATCAGTGCAAGAGGCTTATGACCGGCACGTTGCAGGTGCTTCAAAAGTATAATAGGAATCAGGCTACCAATGTGCAGGCTGTCGGCCGTTGGGTCAAATCCCACATAACCGATGGTCATTTCCTTATTCAACTGTTCTTCTGTACCGGGTATGATGTCCTGTATCATTCCACGCCAGGAGAGTTCTTTAATTAGATTTATCTTTTCCATATCGCCCTGCAAAATTGCAGGAAATCAGTCACATTCTTTCCGGAAATTCCATTGATTCCAAGTGCTCAGCCGGAATAGGTAGCGATGGTGAAGATGCACTGTGTTGAATAATCAATTAATTTGAGAAGGAAAATCATCCTTCTCGTAGTTGAAAAAATACCGATGCGCCTAAGAACCTTTGAATCATTTTGGATAATCAAAAACGGATTGGTACATAGTTATCCATCCCTGCAACAAAATATCCGTACTGAATTGGTTGTGGTGGGTGGAGGCATTACCGGCGCACTGATCAGTCATGCTTTAATGGAGGCGGGGTACAAAGTTACATTGATTGATCGTAGAGATATTGCCGGAGGAAGTACATCGGCTACTACCAGCATGCTTCAGTATGAAATTGATGTTCCCCTGCATGAGCTGGCTGAAAAGATAGGAGAAGCTGCCGCTGCCTTATGCTATCGTGCAGGGATAGACGCTATCCGGCAATTGGAACATTTGGTGCAAACCCTGCAGTTGGATTGTGGGTTCAAACGGAAACAATCCCTGTATTATGCACATTCAGTTGCAGCAGAGAAAAAGTTGAAAAAGGAGTTTGCCATCCGTAAAAAATACCGTTTAGGTGTTCGATGGATGGAAGCATCTGCCATTTGGAAGAAGTATGGCATACAATGTAAAGGAGGAGTGCTCTCAGAAACAGCAGCCAGTATGGATGCGTATTTGCTGGCACATGCCTTGATACAATACAATCATCAACGAGGGATGCGCGTCTTCGATCAAACGGCTATATCTAAACACCATGCAACCCAAAAAGGGGTACAGTTGATTACATCAGATCGTTATACTATTGAATGTAAAAAGGTTATTTATTGCAACGGCTTTGAAGCAACTGAAATGTTGAAAGAAAAAATAGCTGATTTGATTTACACCTACGCCACCGTAAGTGAACAGGGCATCTCGTTGAAAAAGGCATTGGACGATACTTTAATCTGGAACACCTCTGACCCATACCTGTATATGCGCACCACCGCCGACGGGAGGTTTCTGATAGGAGGGGAAGATGATTCCCTGAAAACACCGGAAGTTCAACAGGTGCTGAAAGAAAAAAAGTGCCAAACGCTGGCTAAAAAACTTAAAGCAATCATGCCGGATGTATCCTTCACGGCTGATTTTAACTGGGGTGGGGTGTTTGGTTCCACCCGCGACGGGTTGCCGTATATCGGGCCTTCACCGGAGTACGAGCATGCCTTGTTTGTACTGGGTTTTGGAGGTAATGGCATTACCTTCTCCGTTCAGGCAATGGACATCATACCGGCAATGCTAAAAAAGCAAGACCATCCCCTGGCCCCCTACTACCGTTTCGGGCGAT
>JAHBTM010000081.1 GCA_019638635.1 Ferruginibacter sp.
CATCCGTCTTGTATAACTTCGGCTGTTAAATCCGGACGTTTGTAGTATCCCATCATCACACTCGGGCCTTTTACACAAATTTCTCCGTCGGCTTCCAGGCGCACTTCCTGTCCGTGCAAAATGGGGCCTACGGAACCAAAATGCGTTCCATCTTTTTCCTGTCGGTTCACGCTAATCACCGGACTGTTTTCGGTTGGGCCGTATCCTTCATAAATCGGTATGCGCGCTCCGTTGAAAATGCGCAACAACCTTTCCTGGCAGGCAGCACCACCGGTGATGATATACTGAATGTTGTTTCCCAACGCCTCTCTCCATTTGCTAAATATCAGTTTGTTGGCAATGGCCAGTTGCATGTTGTACATCATGCCGCCACTTTTGCGGTTGTCGTACACTTCAGCCAATGATATCGCCCAGAAAAAAAGTTTTCTTTTTATTCCGGTCAGCTCCTGTCCCTTTATCATAATTTTTTCATACACTTTTTCCAGCAGCCTTGGAACCGTGCAAAACACATTCGGCTTCACTTCTTTGAGGTTATCTCCAATGGTTTCCAAACTCTCTGCATAATAAATACATATACCACTGCGGATGTAGATGTAAGTAACCATGCGTTCAAAAATATGATTGAGTGGAAGGAAACTCAAAGCTTTTGTGCCCGGCTGATCATCAAACGGAAAACTGATTTTACTGTTCAACACATTCGTAACAATATTTCTGTGGCTCAACATCACCCCTTTGGGCGTACCCGTGGTACCCGATGTGTAGATGATGGTGGCACAGGCTTCCGGGTCAATATTTTTTTTAGCAACAGCTACTTCCTCCACATATTCATCGCTGAGATAATTTTCCCAATAAGGAACCCCTTCCAACCGGTCGAATGCAATAATATCTTTGATAGATGCTACTTCATTTTTCAAACCGGCCACTTTATTATACAAATCTTCACCACTTACAAATACATATTGCACCGCGGCATCATTAAAAATAAATTCCAGCTCCAACACATTCGAAGTGGGGTACACCGGGCATAAAATCACACCAATTTGCTGACACGCCAGATCGAGCAACAACCACTCCGGCCGATTTTTTGATATCAGCGCAATTTTATCCTGCGCTTCAACGGTGGCGCCTTTTTTACCTAAACCCAGTTTGATCAGTCCGGCCGAGAACCGGTTTACCAAATTCACCACATCCTGCGTAGAATATTTTTTCCACTGCCCGTCGGGCTGCTTCGATGCCAGCATATCCTCCTGCGGAAAAGTGAGGAGTTGGTATTCCAACATGTCGAATAATCTTGAAGTATGTGATAGCATAGTCTTTTCTTTAAGCATTGTACTTTGTAATTTAATAAAAAGTATGGAGTGATGTGCTTTCCGCTGTTTAAAATGATTCAGAAAATGCCTTTTTATTTCCGGTTGTTATCATATACATGAAAATTATATGCTGATTAACCGGATGGATGCGCTATTTATTTCAAGGATTGGGCTATTCAATGAGGCATCGTTTATCCCTTCACGTTATGCTACACACATAAAAAAAGCTACCGGCATTCACCGGTAGCTCTTACATATTCAGGGGAAAATATTATCCCTTCTTAGATGCGTTTACGTTTACTTTCAGGTTCACTTCTTTGCTGATTACCCAATCTTGTGGATTGTTGGGCCCTTTGTAGTTCATGCCCCACTGGGTGCGGTCGATGTTGAAATCAGCCGTTGCTTTCAGGGTATTGCCTTCCATGGTAATTTTTGCAGGGAAGGTTACATTTTTAGTGCTGTCTTTCAGTTGCAGGTTGCCACTGATCAGGAAGTTTGCATCCTTTAAAACAGCGGTTGAATCTGCAGTGTGTGGTGTTACACCGGTAATCTCAAACTTAGCCGTAGGATATTTCTCTACATCAAAGAAATCTGCTGATTTCAAGTGTCCGATCAACTTGCTCTTTCCATCATCTTCTGATAAATCATGATTGGTCAGGCTGTTGATGTCAATCGTGAAAGATCCTGCAGAAACAGCCTCTCCGGTTACGGTCAGCATTCCGTCTTTAATCATCAGGTTTCCGGTGTGCGATCCGGTTGGCTTGCTTCCGGTCCATACCAGAGAAGAGGTTGTGTCAATGGCAAATTCAACTCCGGTAGCCTGAGCCACATCCTGCGTGTCAGTCGTTACGGCTTTGTCTCCCTCCGGTGCGTTGCAGGCAACCAGTGTAAATGAAGCAGCTAAAACAAATAATGATACCTTTTTCATGTAGTGTATTTTTTTAATTTGAATGCGAAGATAAATATTAGTGTTTAAACATCAAAATTAATTATTTGTAAAATTGTCCCTCCGGCATTTTAAACACCCTGGATCGTTGAAACCGGGTGAACGCCTCGTATTCTTCGGGGTGGGCATTGATCCACCGATTATATTGTTGCAAATTTTGGGCCGAACCAAAAATCCATTGATTATACGCGTTGAAAAGGCCGCTCCGCAGCAGTTGTTGCTGATATTCAAAGAGTTTGTACGGGAACTGGTGTTGATGTTGCTCAAACCAATCGAGGATGAAACGGGTACGAATCATGGTGAGGGTTTCCGCATTCAGGCCAAAAAGGGTTTGCGGCAACTGGGCCTGTATGGTTTTTAGGAAGGCACCTGCAAAACCGGTCATTTCTTTTTTGGTTTCGGAGGATGCTTCTGCAAAGAGTTTCTTATATCCTTCCAGTAAAATATCTTTTATCTCCGGAGTGGAGCTGCCAAAGGGCTCCATGTTCAGGTAAATTTCACCGTAAATCAAACTCCACACCCGGTCGGTTGTAAAATAATAATACCGGCATGCATTGTAATAGTTTTTCGGATATGCAGGATCGGTTTCAATCCCTTTTTCCCATTGCTGGATGGCATTGAATTGTTTTTGCGCCCACAGCAACTCACCGTAACCGTTATACAACATGCCGCTCGAGGGAAATTTCTTCAATCCTTTTTTGTATACTTTCTCTGCATCCTTTGCCTGTTGCATGGCTACATGAATATTGGCCGCCAGTTGAAAACTCTGGTCGTCAGACTGATCTCCATCTACTACCGGTTGCAGGGCTTCGAGGGCTTTGGGATAATCGCGCATGTAATAGAGCGCCAGTGCGAGATCTTTCAATACTGAACCGTCATTAGGGGCGAGTTGCTTGGCACGGTTTAATACCAGCACCGCATTGGTGTAATCACCCTGCTTCATGAATGTTTTTGCTGTTTCCTGTAATTCGCGCGGCGTTTGTGCCCCGGCGTTAGTGATCAACATCATCCATAAATAAATAAACAGCAACCTTTTCATGCAGGAGATTTAATCATGAACATTCAAAAAAAGGCGCTGATACGCCTGTGGGGTTAGTCGATTAGATGGGTGAGCAACCCGTCGCGCAACTTCGGTTCAAACCAGGTGCTTTTGGGGGGCATCACATGACCGCTGTCGGCTATGTTCATCAACTGATCCATACTTACAGGATACAAGCTGAAGGCCAGTTGCATCTCACCACTGTCTACCCGCTTCTCCAATTCCGACAATCCGCGAATGCCGCCCACAAAATCAATGCGCTTGTCTGTGCGCTGATCCTGAATACCCAATACCGGCGACAGCAGGTTCTCTGATAATATGGTAATATCCAGTATACCAATCGGGTCGTTCTGATACGTGCCCGGCTTCGATTCCAGTTTGTACCATTGCTTGTTCAGATACATACCGTATTGATGGGGTGCTGTGGGTTTGAAGGCTTCTTCTACCGGTTCCAGGGTGAATTTTTCTTTCACTGCTTCCAGCAAGGCTGTGTCTGATAAACCGTTCAGGTCTTTGATTACACGGTTGTAATCCATGATTTTCAACTGATTCGCCGGGAACAATGTGGTGAGGAAAAAGGATGCACCATCCGGAGCATTCGCACCGAGTGCCGCACGTACTTTCGCTGCCGATGCCGCACGGTGATGCCCGTCGGCTATGTAACTGCAGGGCACGTCTTCCTTGAAATATTGTGTGATGGCTGCTATGGTAGCATCATCGTTTACTATCCAAACACTGTGTTGCACGCCATCATCGGCAGTGAAGTTGTATTGAGGATTTTTTTCTGTCGTCCATTTGTGTACCAATGTATCCATGCGCTCCACATTGCGATAGGTAAGGAACACATTTCCCGTTTGCGCCATAATGGTTTTCATGTGGTTGATACGGTCCAGCTCTTTATCCGGACGTGTAAACTCATGTTTTTTGATGAGGTCATTTTCGTAATCATCAACCGAACTTCCGCATACCAGTCCGGTTTGGCTGTGTCCGTCCATGGTGATTTTATACAGATAATAACACGGCTTACTTTCTCTAAACAGGATGCCGCGGCTAATAAAAGCATTCAGGTTTTCTTTGGCCTTATCATATACTGCCTGATCATACAGATTGGTACTTTCAGGTAAATCAATTTCACTTTTGGTGATGTGCAGAAATGAATTGGGATTGCCCTGCGCTTCTACTTTGGCTTCCTTGCTGGATAATACATCATACGGACGTGAAGCCACGTTTCTGGCAAATTGTGCTTCCGGTCTGAGGGCTTTAAATGGCTGAATCGTAATCATCTCTGTATACTGCTTTTCTGGTTTAAGGGATGCAAATATACAAAATCAAGGGCTACTTGGCCTGTACCCTTTTTTCGTAGTCCTGCATGGCTTCTATCAGCACTTCTACACTGGAAAGGGGCAATGCATTATACAACGATGCCCTGAAGCCGCCTGCGCTCCGATGGCCGGCTATTCCATAAATACGCCTTTCAGTGGTGAATTGTGTAAAATCGCTGGTTAGTTTCTCATCCGTGAGTTCAAATATTACATTCATGCGGCTGCGGTCAGTTACGTCCACCCGGTTTACAAAAAGGGAATTTCGGTCTATCTCCGCATATAGCATATCTGATTTCTGCTGATTGATTTTTTCAATTTCGGATATGCCGCCTTTCGCCTTCAACCAACGCAACGTTAGCATAGATACATATACGGCAAAAACCGGTGGCGTATTCAACATACTGTGTTCGCGGATGTGGTTTCGGTAATCCATAATGGGAGAAATCTTTACCGGGATTTTATCCAGCCATTTTCTGTTGACGATGACCACCGAGGCGCCTGCACACCCCATATTTTTTTGCAGCCCAGCGTAAATGAGCCCGAACTGATTAAAATTGCGTTGTACACTCAATATGTCGCTGCTCATATCCGCCACCAGCGGTACAGATACATCGGGAATCTGATGCCATTGTGTACCATAGATGGTGTTGTTGGTGGTGAGATGAAAATACCGGGCATCATTAGGCAATGCAAAGTCTTTGGGGATGCTACGATAGGAGCGGTCTTTTGAACTGCACACCACTTCCACCTTTCCAAAATAACCCGCCTCACGTATGGCTTTCGAACTCCACACACCGGTATCCGCATAGGCTGCAATATCTTTTTTGTGTAACAAATTCATGGGCACCTGCATGAATTGAGTAGTGGCGCCTCCATGCAGGAACAACACTTCATGGTCATCATCCAACAACATTAATTCCTTCACCAATGCACGAGCTTCTTCCATTACATCCATAATGGGCCGCGTTCTGTGTGCAGTTTCCAAAACCGATAAACCGCTGTTGTTGAAGTTGAGAATAGCTGCCGAAGCTTCCCGCAATACTTCTTCCGGAAGCATAGATGGGCCCGCATTGAAATTGTGCATTCGTTCCACGAGTGGGTGTTTATGGTGCGAAATTAAGTCTTCATTTTTCAATGGGGATGATGTTTCTGAAATGCACTGTTTTTATGGAAGAAACCACATTTATCATGGAATTGTCATGGGATTTGTCATGCCATTTTCATATTTCTCATTTCGAAACCAATTTTCCTTTTGCGATGCGGATTATGATGAGATGTACTACGACATTTGCGCTCAGAAATTTTAAGAAGATGAAAAGATGGATCTGTATAGTCACATTTTCTGCCATTGCTTTTAAAGGATGGGCACAGGAGGATACCTTAAAGAAAAATGTGGATTTGAATGAGGTGGTGGTGACAGGGCAATATCAACCCCAAACCCTGAAAAAATCGGTGTACCAGGTAAAGGTCATCAGCGGAGAACGCATTGCTCAACAGGGAGCCACACGCCTGCAGGATGTGCTGAGCAATGAACTGAACATCCGCTTCCGCCAGGATATGGCTACCGGTGGTGCGGATATCACCCTGAACGGTTTGTCGGGCCAGAACGTAAAAGTGCTGATTGACGGATTGCCGATGGTGGGCCGCCAGGGTACTTCCAACGAAATCAACATCAACCAAATTGATATACAAACCATCGAACGCATAGAAATTGTAGAAGGTCCAATGTCGGTGATTTACGGTGCCGATGCACTCGGTGGAGTAATCAACATCATCACCAAAAAGAAAAAAACCAACGGCCTCTCCGTGAATGCACGCATCCATGAAGAAACCATTGGCAGCGAATACAGTGTATTTAAGCAAGGTATTCACAACCAAAGTGCGGGTGTGGCTTACCGTTATAAAGGCTGGGAGATGGGTGGCCAGGCCGGATACAATTATTTTGGAGGATGGAAAGATACGGCACAGGACCGTGAGTTGATATGGCACAGAAAGGATCAGATTACTGCCTCCGCATTTCTGGGATATCATGCAGCCCGCTTTAACATACGGTACCGCATAGACGGATTGGATGAAATCATTTACAATCCCGGAAACTTCCTGTATCGTCAACAGGCTTCCGGTGATACATTGGCATACGATGCAGAATACCTCAGCAACCGGGTAATGCATCAATTGCAGGCAGGATATACAGCCCATGAGCGGTTATCGTTTCAGGCACAGGCAGCGTATTCTGATTATAACCGTCAGGTATATGGCACTACCGTGAGCAAGCAAACAGGAAGTGTGCGATACAACAATGCCGAAGGCGCCAATGCACAGGTAAACTTTAAAGGGTTTACATTCAGGGGTACGGCCTTGTATACAATCTCAAAGCAATTCACGTTACAGCCGGGAGTGGATATCAATATGGAAAGCGGATCAGGTGAACGCCTGAGTACCGGAAAAAACAGCGTAAACGATTATGCTTTTTTTGTAACCTCTGAATGGGCACCCACAGAAAAATTACGTGTACGCCCCGGCGTTCGGTTCATAAAAAATTCGGTGTATGATGCTCCACCGGTAATCCCCTCTCTGAATGTGAAGTATGCCATCCGGGAAAACCTGGATGTGCGTTTATCTTATGCCAATGGTTTCCGTGCACCGTCTATCCGTGAATTGTATTTCAATTTCTTTGATGCCAATCACCAAATCCTCGGCAATCCGGATTTAAAAGCGGAGGTTTCAAACAGTTTCAATGCTTCCCTTAACTGGAAGAAAATGGTTCCGGGTAAAGTGGTTTATACTACGGTGCTCAGTGGATTTTACAACAAGGTGGAAAACCTGATTTACTATGCGCCTTCCGTGAGCGACCCGAATATTTTTATTCTTTCCAACGTTTCCGACAGTAAAACCGCCGGTACCAGTATTCAAACCATGGCCAAGTACAACCGCCTCAATGTAGGAGTAGGCGCTTCCTACACCGGATTCTATAACGCTGCGGCTGAAGATGATAAATCACTGCCCGAATTGCAATGGACTACCGAAGTCAATACCACCATTGGTTACAATATTCCCAAACATGGTATCGATATCCACCTGTTTTACAAGTTCACCGGCAAACAGCCGTTCTATGCCTATGATGCGCCCTCACAAAAATATGTGGAAGCATCCTTCGATAATTTTCACCTGGCCGATCTCACCGCATCCAAGAAAATAGGGAAGTACCTGGTGTTCAATCTAGGGGTTAGAAACTTGTTTGATGTAACCCGCGTAAACAGTTTTACCAACGGAGCAGGAGGAATTCATACCAGTGCCGGAAGTAAAAACCTCGCCACCGGCCGTTCGTTCTTTGGCGGACTGGCACTGAATCTCGACATTAAAAAATAATTCAACTGTTTAAAATAATAACTCAAAACATGAAGCAACTGTTTAATAAATCCCTACTCTTAATCCTTTCTGTAACTGTATTACTAACGGCGTGCCGCAAACGCGATAGCCTGTCTCCCGACAACTTCGTCAATTTTGAATCGGCCGAACAAGGCATTGCATCTACTGAAACAAGCATCACCATAAAACTGAAACTTTCCGCCGCCGCCCCAGCTGATATTCCGGTTGTGGTGCGCATGGTGGAAGACGGGCTCACCTATGGTACTCAATACACCCTTTCTGCCACCCCTGTTTCCAATCAACTTAACCTCATCGTGCCTTCGGGGAATAATGAAACATCTTTTACAGTTACTAAAACACCGGGTGCATTTTTTGCGGGAGATGAAAACCTAAAGTTTGAAATTTACAGTTCAGGCAGCCCGGTAATCATCGGAGCTACCCGCAACCTCATGCTAACATTCTCTGAACTCGTGGCCCAAACCCCCGCTGCGGTAGTCAACGGTGGGGGCGTTACTTTTGGAAACAAAGTGTTTATTGATATCAGCACCAACCGGCAAACTCCGGTGTTGCGCACGAATTGGGATCTGGGCTTCTACACCGGCAGCAACGATTTCAGGGTTATCCTGAATTCCTCTTCTGCGATGATGGCCAAACAAATCAATAAAACAGATTTAAATACCGTCACCGGCGCAGATACCGTAGGAATGACCACAGACGTGGCTTTCAGCCAAACCAATCCGCAAACATCTCAGTTGCCCTATATCGATTATCCTGACGGAGATCTCACCCGCACAGCCATCGCATCTGTATCGGCCAATGATGCAGATAACAAAGTATATATCGTAAACAGAGGAAAAGGAATTGGCACACCAGCACCCGATCGCGGCTGGAAAAAGATTCGTGTATTGCGTAATAACAGTGGCGGGTACACGCTGCAACACGCCGATATCAATGCCTCCACATTCCAAACCATCGAAATCAATAAAACACCCGATCATTTCTTCCGCTATGCCTCTTTCGATAATGGTTCGGTAGAAGTAGAACCGGAAAAAAAGAAATGGGATATTGCCTGGACGTATTTCTCTAATGTAGCCAACTTTGGTGCAGGCGATTTACCTTATCTGTTTCAGGATATCATCCTCATCAACCGCAATGTACAGGTGGCCAAAATATTGGAAGCTACCGTTCCGTATGCCAATTTCACTGCCACCAGTATTGATAACTTGACAACGGCAGACTGGAGTAGTAAACAAAATGCTATTGGTGCCGACTGGCGCTCCGGTGGCGGACCGGGCGTATCACCCGCCGTTCGTACCGACCGTTACTATATCATTAAAGATGGTGATGCCAATTATTATAAACTGCGCTTTACCGCACTCACCAATAACGGTGAAAGAGGATACCCTTCCTTTGAGGCCGTTTGGCTGAGAAAAGATTG
>JAHBTM010000082.1 GCA_019638635.1 Ferruginibacter sp.
CCTACAGAAGTCATTCGTGCCACACAAGAAGAAAAGGAACAACAGATACAGGCCATTGAATCGTTTAAAAAAAGACATAAAGGTCATGCTGTTGCCATGCTGAAAAAGCTGGAAGAAACGGCGTTGAACAACGGTAATATTTTTGAGCAACTGATGGAAACCGTGCAATATTGTACCCTGGGCGAAATAACCAACACCTTGTACAGGGTAGGCGGTCAGTACAGACGAAATATGTAAGCGTATGCAACAGGCGTGGTGTGTAGGGTTGATTGTTTTTGCGCTGGCCTCATGTGCCACCGGAAAATATAATGCTCACAATAAGGCATATACGAAGAAAGTAAAATCTGCCGCCCGGAACATGACGGTACGTCCTGATAGGTTTAACCTACCTGATTCAATTCCTCAACCCTCCGGAACAGCAGGTTCATCCCATTTCAATTTGCGCAAACCGAATCTGGTGGTGTTGCACCATACAGCACAAAATAGTTGCCATACCACCGTGGAAACATTTTTAAACCCTGAAAAACAGGTGAGTGCCCACTATGTCATTTGCAGGGATGGGTTGGTGTATCAGATGTTGAATGATTATTTAAGAGGATGGCATGCCGGCACCGGTTCATGGGGTTCCATCACTGATGTAAATTCAGTGTCCATTGGTATTGAACTAGACAATAATGGATCGGAACCCTTTCCCGATGTTCAGATACAATCACTCAAGAAACTATCCCTGTTATTGAAGAGCAGGTATAATATCCCAACTCAGAATTTTATTGCACACAGTGATCTGGCCCCCGGCAGAAAAGTAGATCCCAGTTCATTTTTCCCATGGAGCGCTTTGGCCCGTGAAGGAATTGGGATTTGGTACGACACTACCGGCGTACAGGTTCCGGCTGATTTTAATGAACATGTTGCACTGAAGGTTATCGGATATCCGGTAAAGGATGTAACAGCGGCCAGACAATCTTTTCGTTTGCGCTTTCTCGGTAGTGAACAAACAGGAGTGTTACAAACAGAGGAGCAACGCGTGTTGTATGCCCTAATGCAGGAAGTGCTCAAAATGTAAAGTCATCTGCTATTTACCGCGTAGTGCCTTTATTTCCCTTGCTTCTGTTTTGGTAATGAGCCATGTAAATGCTACAAGCAACAGAAGTCCTGCTATAATAGAAACGGCAAAGTTATTGGGTATAAAATACGTAATCAACAGATGGAGCAGGTACAATAAAATCGAAACCACCAGATACGCAATCAGTTTGCGGAGTGCATACGGTACGGGATAATGTTTTTGCCCCAGTACATAACTACAAACCATCATAAACAGGTAACAGGTAAATGTGGCAATAGCAGCACCGGCATAATGCCATACGGGAATCAAAACAATGTTCAGTACTATGGTGATGATGGCACCGGCAATAGTAATCCATGCACCATAGCTGTTTTTATTAGTGAGCTTATACCAGATACTCAGGTTGTAATACATTCCCAGAAAAATATTCCCCATAGCCAGTAACGGCACAATACTGATCCCTTCAGCCCAGGCAGGGTTGGCTAAATGGATAAATATCCACCGGAATACATCCAGGAACAGTGCGGTGCCTAAGAACATGAAACAGGCGGCAATGACAAAAAACTTCATCACTCTTGCATAGGTGCGTTGGGCATCTTCATCCTTGCTTTTACTGAAAAAGAAAGGCTCAGCAGCCATCCTGAATGCCTGAATCATAATGGTAACAAGAAGGGCTATGCGAAAAATATTGGCAAAAACACCCAGTTCATGATTGGCCTGTTCTGCCGGTAGGTCAACTACATGCCTGTAAATTAACCGGCTCATGATATCATTCACCATCCCGCCTAATCCTACAATAATCAACGGGTAACTGTAATGCATAACCGATTTCCATAAAGGCATCGACCATCTGAAACGAAATCCGCGCCACTCACGCGATAACAACAATAATGTGAACAGGCTACCGGTGAGGTTGCCGAGCAGGTAATAACCCAATCCGATATCTTTATTATACACAAGGGAAATCAGGCTATCAGGGTTTTTCTGGATGATTCCCGGAGCGATGCCAATAAAGAAAATAACAATCAGCACGTTGATTACAATGCCGGCCACCCGTGCAAAAGCGTAACGTTTCGGGCGGTTTTCCTGTCGGAGTTTAGCAAAGGGAAGCGTTGCCAGGGTATCGGTAGCCACAATGGCAATCATCCATTGTACGAATTCAGGGTGCGCCTCCAACCCGGCCCAGGACACAATTTGCCCCTGGAGCATCCAGAGCAATGCGCTGAATAGAATGGTACTGCCCAACAGGGAGAGCGAAAGTGTGTGAAACAGTTTTGTTTTATCGGTTGTTTGTGAAAACCTGAAATAGGCGGTTTCCATTCCATAAGAGAACAATACATTCAGGAAGGGAATGATGGTATACACTTGCACGAGATCGGCTGTATCGGCAGGTTGTACAATAAAGAAAGGAAGGGCCATGTTCATTAAATAGCCCAGAAAGCGGCTGGCAATGGAAGGCACACCATACCACAATGTTTGACCCGCGAGTTTCTTGATACTACTCAATGAATACGTTTCGCCAAATGTAATAAATATTTAAGGGTCGTAAAAACCCTATAGGGGCATAGGCAATACCTGAAATTATTTTGCGTTTATAATTTTTGCTGACTGATTACTAACCCAAAGTATCCTGTGATGAATTATTTCAAATTCGCATTTCGTTTTTCCATTACCGGTATAATCCTTTTATTGATGATGGTGTTTCTTCCGGAAGGTTCTGTCTTGATGATGGATTCGGACGGTAGTGTACATGCGGGTGTATTGTTTCCGCTGTTACCCATCAGTTGGAGTTTGTCGGTACTGGCTTTGGCAATGAATTTCCTTTATGTAGAAACCCTCTACATAGAAAACTATTTTAAAGTAACAAGGGTTCGGAAAATGTTACCCACCTTGTTAAGCCTTCCATCTATTGGTTCTTTCATCTGGTTCTGTTACGCATTGGCTTAATAAGTTGGCATGCCATAGGCCGGATCTTTGAGAAAGGTGCTGTCGGTTAAAGTAAACAGAAAATACATTAATTCATATTTCTGGCGTTGCGTGATGGCTATGCCATTTTTCAATACAGGATCCAAGGTATATTGATCTTTCTGAATACCTCCCGAATAATGATCAATAACCTGTGGTATAGAGAAAATACTTCCGTCGTGCATATATGGATACGAAACCTGAATGTTTCTGAGTGTAGGGACTTTAAATTTCAGAGAATCTTCTTTTTTACCGGTTATCGCCATGCGTCCTACATCATTGAAACGATTGAGCGGAAGCCCGTTGTTTCTGTATGTTAAATCGGTGAACAAAGGTTCTTTATGGCAGGTGGCACAATGTGCCTTAAAAATTTCATATCCCTTTTGTTCAACATTACTGAATATCGCTTCACCACGTTTTACTTTATCGTACTTACTGTTTGCACTCACCAAGCTGCCGGTGTACTGTGCCAGTGCTTTTAATAATCGCTGGCTGTTGATGGTTTCGTTTCCAAAAGCTGCTTTAAACAAGGGTGGATAGGATGAATCTGCGTTTAGTTTTGCAATAACATTTTCGAGTGTTTCTCCCATTTCGTTATGTGCAGTGATGGGCGATACAGCCTGCACTTCAATGTGGTTTACGCCGCCATCCCAATGAAATGCGCTATGCCAGGCCATGTTGGCAAGGGTAGGGGCGTTGCGAGTGGTAAAGGTGTTGTTCACGCCATGGCTTACATCATGATCAAAGGTGGAAAATCCGGCAAACTGCTGATGGCAACTGGCACAACTTACGTATCCGTCTTTACTGAGGTTGCCGTCGTGGAATAATTTCCTACCTAATTGAAAGCCCTCTTCGGTTAATGGATTTTTGGAAAACAAATTTTTATTGGGAGCCGGCCAGCCTTCCGGAACCTTTAATGTACGGGGGGTAGGTTTCATCAATCCTGCTCCACACAACACCACTAAAAACAGTGCGCCCGTATATGCTATGCGCGCATTAATTTTCATGAACCTTGATGTCTTCTATTTCAAATAAGTATGGAAAATTGGATGCAATTTTTCGAGCAAGTGCATCGGGCACGGTGCACACCGACTCCCGGGCAATCAGAATGGTTTCTTTGCTTTTCCAGTACCGGTCGAGGTTTAAATGTAGGGTAATTTCAGTGGTTTTACCTGCTGTAATTTCAAGAGGCCTATCGTTAGGAAGTTCAAATGACAGCGGTGTAGATACATTTTGCCCGAACCTGAAACCACCAATATGATGTTCGATGCGGTTACGGTCAGCTGTAGACGAAGTGGATGTTCCATCCAGTTTAAAAACAACATAACCGGTATTCCACGTCCAGAACATATCATTCATTGGGTCCAGCGCGCCTTCCTGTGCGCCGCTGCAATGCCTAAGGCTATCGATACCGAGTAACCATTCAATGTGTGTATACTTACCGGGTAGTACAGGAATGCTAAAAGAAGTACTCCTGGCCTGATCTATCAGTTGGTAATTGTCAGCATCTTCAAGTGTAGGATTACCCGGAAATTTGAAATTACTGAAATAGTAACGAAGTTTTTTTATCGTATATTCTTCTCCGTTAGGCGTATTGTATGTAGTGGTGTTCAGTTCAACCGGTTTGCCATTGGCCGTATGTATCAGGGTAAACTTCAGCGTGCCGTGGGTTTGTCCTGTGGTATTGAGCACAGATAGTACAACCAGCAACAGTATGCCAAAAGAAGCAATACATGGTTTCATAGATGAATCTTTTTGCGGTCTTTTTTTATCTGTGACTTTTTATTTTTGGTTTCCAATCTGTTTTCAATGGATTGCCGTGATGGTTTCGTTTGCAATCTTTTCTTCTTTTTTTTAAGTCCGCTCTGTACGAGGTTATGAATTTTATGAACCACCGATTGTTTGTTGGCATACTGCGAGCGGTGTTCCCTGCTGCGTACCATCAGTACACCTTCATCGGATAACTTATGCGATAAATTTTCCTGTAAACGCTGTTTTTCTTCCGGAGTAATTAGGGTCGATTTTAGAAGGTTCCAATAACCGGTAACCATAGTTTCCACCTTATTGACATGCTGGCCACCCGGGCCGCCACTGCGCGCCGTTGTAAATTCGATTTCGCCGGTAAGGTTGTGCATACGTTTTCAAAATTACCTTTAATTGCCCGAAAATGCATCTTAACGATGTTTAAGGCTGGTTAATATTTCGGTAATCCCTAAATAATCTTCATTTTTGTAGCCATGTCAAAAGGGTCATCTATACCAAACAAAATGTATCAGGCCATGTGGCACAATAAAAGTGCCGGTAAAAAAGGTTTTGCTTTATTGGTAGATCCGGATAAAATCAACGAAGCGTCGTTGGATGAACTGATTCGCCTAGCTTCCGATGCAAAGGTTGATTATATACTGGTAGGAGGAAGTTTACTCGTATCTAATCGGTTGGATGCCTGTGTACAACAAATTAAAGCAGGGGTAAACATTCCGGTGATTCTGTTTCCCGGAAGTCCGGCACAGATTACTGCTTCGGCAGACGGGTTATTATACTTATCACTGATCAGCGGAAGAAACCCTGAATTGCTGATTGGCCAACACGTAATTTCTGCCCCTTTGGTCAGGCAAAGTGGACTGGAAGTTTTGTCAACCGGATACATGGTGATAGATGGAGGGGCACCCACTACCGTATCCTACATCAGTAATGCAGCACCTATCCCCCATGACAAGGCAGACATTGCAGTGTGTACAGCTTTAGCCGGTGAAATGCTGGGGTTGAAATTAATTTATATGGATGCAGGCAGTGGTGCCAAGAGGCCGGTCAGCGTTGATATGATACAAAAAGTTTCAGAAAATATTACAGTGCCTTTGTGGGTTGGTGGAGGAATTACTCAACCGGAGCAAGCCTATCTGCATTGCAAATACGGTGCAGATGTAGTTGTTGTAGGTAATGCCATTGAAAAAGACCCTACACTGATTCGTGAAATGTGCGCAGCTGTACACAGTGTACCCGTAAAAATTTAAAGGCTCATCATTTCCTTGAATTTCACAGCTTGCCTGCGGCTCACTTCAATTTTCTCACCGCCTTTCAAATCAAGCAGTAAACCTCCGTTAAAATAAGGTTCTACTTTTTCTATCATCCGCATATTGACTATATGCTTCCGGTTGGCGCGGAAAAAGATGCGTTCATCTAATCTATCCTCCAATGCGTTCAACGATTTTAAGATGAGCGGTTTGTTGGGTCCGAAATACACCTTGGCATAGTTTCCTACACTTTCAAATAATCGCACATCAGACAGTTTAACAAACCAGCAGCGCTCACCATCTTTCACAAATACCTGATCATTTTCACCCAGCATTCCACGGGGAGTTACAGAGCTTCCGGTATCCCGGTCTTCCATTTGCTGATGAAGTTTTTGTATAGCATCCGAAAGTCGTTTGGGTTCAACGGGCTTCATCAGATAATCCAGTGCATTTACCTCAAACGCTTTGAGTGCAAATTCATGATAGGCTGTAACAAATATTACGTGCGGTGCACGATCCAGTTCCGTGAGCATATCAAAACCTGTTTTACCGGGCATTTGTATGTCGAGAAAAACCAGATCAGGTGACATGTCTTCAATTTTTTCAAGCCCCTCTTTTGCATTTGCAGCTTCACCTATAACTTCAATTTCAGGAAAGTCTTGCAACAATTTTTTCAATTCATTGCGGGCCAGACGTTCATCGTCAATTAATAAAGTTTTATACATAGCTAAGGGTTTAATCTGTTTGAACAGGAATTTCAATTTTAGTTTCTACCATATGCCGGTCGTTATCTAAAATGCTGAATGAGGCTTTATGCTGGAACAGCAGGTTTAGCCGGTCTATGGTGCTTTTAATTCCAAAACCATAATGCACTTGTTCAATACTACCATTCAGTTTTCCGGTATTCTGTACAATAATTTCATGTACTTGATGGTTGATTCTGGAAATAATCCGGATGGTGCCACCGTCAATACTTTTACTGATTCCGTGTTTAATGGCATTCTCGGTGAGTGTTTGCAGCATCATCGGCGGAATGGGGCGATCCAGTGTATTAGCGTCTATATCAAATTCCACTTTCAGTCTTTCTTCAAAACGCATTTGTTCCAATTCAAGATAATCTTTCACAATACCGAGTTCTTTTTCAAATGGTACTGTTTCCAGTTTTTCAGTTTGCAGGCTGCTTCGTAAGATGTTGCTTAACTCAGTGATGGCTTTTCTGGCACGTTGTGGATTTTCATCTACCAATGCACGTATACTGTTCAGCGAATTGAAAATGAAATGAGGGTTGATGTGTGATTTAATAGTTTTCAACTCCAGTGTTTTCACGAGATTTTCCAGCCTTATTTTATCTATTTGTTGCCTTCGGTTACTTTCAACAAAATGGTACATGTAATAAATAAGGTTCCAGATAAAAATCAGCCACAGTGCGTTAAAGCTGCTCAGGAATAAACGTTCAGCACGTGAAAATTTTTGCAGCCTTTCAGGATTATACCCAATCAGGTAGTCCATGGATTCCGATACAATACCCAGTATAACGGAAAACACCAGGGTAAGCAACAAAAAATAGAGTATCTGGGTTTTCAATGGTTTCTCTAACACCCGAAAATAAAAAATGTTATAGCGCATAATATGCGTTACCACTATTCCAAGAATACAGGTGCTGAGCAGGCTGAGCACGTAGGTGTCATCAATAATACCGAATGTGACTACAAAAAAAATACTGATGGCAATATTGGCTGACCAACCGATTATCTGACACCACCAATAGGCACTGATTTTTTTAAGCATACCGTAAAGCTAAAAGGTTTATTTCACATCAAACAAAGCTGTTGTATATATGGTTTTTTACAAGGGTAAAAGGTTGGAAACACGCATTCTGCAACGGTTTTAAATCCATCGTTTTAAAACTCACCCGAAATGATTAGTTTTACAGCATATCAACTCATTTGTGCGTAACCCGAATATAAACAAGGAAAAAGACTTTTTAATTCCGGCTGATAAGGAATTCGAAAACAATATCCGTCCCGGGGTCATTAGTGATTTTACCGGCCAGCATCAAATCATTGACAACCTTAAAGTATTTATCCGCGCATCAAAATTACGGAGCGAACCCCTTGATCATATCTTATTCCACGGCCCGCCGGGATTGGGAAAAACCACCCTTTCCCGCATTGTTGCCAATGAAATGAATGTACAGATTAAGGAAACTTCCGGTCCTATTATTGAGAAACCGGGTGATTTGGCGGGTTTACTGACCAGCCTTGAACCCAATGATGTATTGTTTATTGACGAAATTCACCGGTTGAGTACTGTAGTGGAGGAGTACCTGTACGCGGCGATGGAAGATTTCAGGATTGATATTATGATTGACAGCGGGCCGAACGCCAGGAGTGTACAGTTGTCGTTGAATCCGTTTACGCTGATTGGTGCAACTACCAGGAGTGGATTGCTAACGGCTCCATTGTTGTCGCGTTTCGGCATCAAATCGAGATTGGAATATTATTCCGTTCAAACACTTACTGATATTATTCACCGGAGTGCCGGCATACTGGGTGTACGGATTACTTCCGATGCAGCGAAGGAGCTTGCAGGCAGAAGCCGCGGTACACCACGTATTGCGAATGGCTTGTTGCGTCGTGTCAGAGATTTTGCCCAGGTTGTTGGAAATGGTGTGATAGATATCGCCATCACAGAACATGCGTTGAAAGCGTTGAATGTTGACCGGTACGGCCTCGATGAAATGGACAATCGAATCCTGGGGGTGATTATTGATAAATTTAAAGGAGGGCCTGTAGGAATAACCACCATCGCCACAGCCGTAGGAGAGGAAACAGGAACATTAGAAGAAGTGTATGAACCTTTCCTGATACAGGAAGGTTTTATCATGCGTACACCGCGCGGAAGGGAAGCAACAGAAAAAGCCTATAGGCACTTAGGAAAAGTGCCGCACAAAGGCGGCACTCATAATTTATTATTCGACGAATAATTTTATTTCGACTCTACCAGACGGAATCCGTTTCCGTGAATATTTACAATTTCCAGCTTCGGATCTTCTTTCAGATACTTACGCAGTTTTGCAATATACACATCCATGCTTCGTCCGTTGAAGTAGGTATCACTTCCCCATATTTTCTTTAACGCGGCCTCGCGGGGTAACAAATCGTTCTTGTACTCAGCCAGCATTTTCAGGAGTTCATTCTCTTTAG
>JAHBTM010000083.1 GCA_019638635.1 Ferruginibacter sp.
TCCTGGTCGGGTAAGTTAAGTCTGTTGTATGCCTCAGACCGTACCGCGAACGACTGGTTAATCAGTATGCCTTCGAACCGATACACCTCTGGAATAACCTATCGAGTGAAAGATTCTAAAAAATGGAAACAAACGGCTCTTACTGTGGAAGGAGAGTACGTAGCCAGACAATCCCGGATACCCGATGAAACCTTTGCACCGGCCGATTATAAACTTCCTCCCGATGCATTCACTTTACTGAACCTACAGTTCTCCACTACGTGTTACCTTGGACATGTACCTGTAACTATGAGAATGTCTGTTCGCAATTTGCTGAATACTTCTTACCGTCAATACCTGAACAGCATGCGTTATTTCACTGACGAAATGGGCAGGAATATTGGCATTCATCTGTCTGTACCTATTCATTTTAATACAAAAAATCAAACATCATGAAAAAAAATTTCAAACTCCTTTTAGCTGCTGCACTTTTTGGAAGCGTTACGATTACTTCCTGCAGCAAAGACAATGAAGAAGACAACGACGAAGAGCTCATCACCACGCTCGCGCTGTCGTTTACACCTGTGGGTGGCGGCACACCCACCACATTTCAATTTCGGGATGTAGATGGCCCCGGTGGTAATCCGCCTGTGGTAGATGAGATAGTACTTTCTGCCGGTACAGAATATACATTTACCGTTACGGTGTTAAATGAATCTGTTTCTCCTGCAGAAGATATTACGGTTGAAATTAACAGTGAATCTACCAGCCATCGTTTTTATCATCTCCCTTCTGCTGCATCCAGCATTACGGTGGATAACCTCAATACCGATACCAATGGCGTTACCCTGGGCGTGAACGGGCGTGTTACTACCGGCGCGGTTGCAAACGGAACGTATCGGGTGGTATTGCGTCATTACGGAGCCACACCTCCCGATAAGGCCGAATCCGACGCAGTGGATAGTCCGAAATCCTCGTCCGATATCGATATCACTTTTTTAACTCGTGTAGAATAAAATCATCATACAAAACCCTTAGGCTGCACTTATAATTGTGCAGCCTTTTTTATGCGACACAATTCAAATGCCTTCACTTTTTACATGTAATTTTACATAAACAACAAGGTTATGGAATATAGAAAATTAGGAAAGTCTGGTTTACAACTCAGTGCACTTTCTTTCGGAAGTTGGGTGAGTTTTGATAAACAAATCAATGATAAACAGGCAGAGGAGATCATGGGTTTAGCATACGACAGCGGCATTAATTTCTTTGATAACGCTGAAGTGTATGCGCTCGGAGAAAGCGAACGCATGATGGGGCGGATATTAAAAAAGAAAAAGTGGGACAGAACATCCTACGTGGTTTCATCCAAAGCATACTTCGGTCATAGGGGTAAAGAAAACAAACCCAATCAAACCGGTAACAGCCGTAAACACTTATTGGAAGCGTGTGACGAAGCATTACAACGTTTTCAACTCGATTATTTGGATCTGTTTTTCTGCCACCGAGCCGATAAAAATACACCCATTGAAGAAACCGTATGGGCGATGAACCACCTGATTCAACAAGGGAAGATTATGTATTGGGGAACCAGTGAATGGACAGGCGTAGAAATTATGGAAGCACACCGTGTGGCACAGGCATACCGCCTGATTGGTCCTACGATGGAACAACCACAATACAATTTGTTTGAACGTACCAAAGTGGAATCTGACTATAGTGAGATTTACAAAAATGTAGGATTGGGCACCACCATCTGGAGCCCGCTGGCATCAGGGTTGCTGAGTGGTAAATATAATGAAGGAATTCCTAAAGGGAGCCGTTTTGCACTGGCCGGGTTCGACTGGCTGAAAGAACGCTGGATGACAGACGATAACCTGAAGAAAGTGAAAAAGCTGGCAGACCTTGCCAAAAAGCTGGGCATCTCCACAGCGGTGATGAGCATTGCCTGGTGTTTGAAGAATCAACAAGTTAGCACAGTGATTCTGGGCGCAACGAAAAAAACTCAATTACAGGAAAACCTGAAAGCGATTGATGCTGTATCGTTGCTAACAGATGAGGTAATGGAAAAGATTGAAAAAATCATGAACAACAAACCGGCTATTCTTTAAGTAACAGAATGCACATCACGCATTTTGAAACAGGTTTATTTTTGAAAATCGAAGTATACAATATGATTCAAGTATATGGCATTCCCAATTGCGATTCGGTACGAAAAGCCTTACTGTGGTTGAAGCAACATAAGGTAGATTTTACCTTTCACGATTTTAAGAAAGAAGGCATAACAGCAGCTGAGCTGAAAAAGTGGAGTGCAAAGGTTGGGTGGGAAATGTTATTGAATAAGAAGAGTACCACCTGGCGTGGATTATCGGCACATGAACAAAGTGTAACCACACAGGCTGTGGCTGTACAGCGGATGAAGCAATACCCATCATTAATTAAAAGGCCGGTGATTGTATATGGAGAGGAATTGATGGTGGGATATAACGAGGAAGCATACACGAAAAAATTTAAATAAGTAATATGAAACTACGGCATTGTACGGTATTTATTACGGGAGCCAGCCGCGGAATTGGCAAGGCTATTGCACTAAAGCTCGCTGCTGAAGGCGCAAACATAGTAGTAGTTGCCAAATCCGTTGAAGAAGATCCCCGGCTCGGAGGAACCATTTACTCCGCAGCTGAAGAGATAGTGGCTGCAGGAGGTAAGGCCCTGGCCGTACAGTGTGATATCCGCTTTGAAGATCAGGTGAACGAAGCCGTGCAACGCGCAGTAGATACTTTTGGAGGCATTGATATGCTGATTAATAATGCATCCGCTATAAATCTGTCTTCAACAGAACAATTACCTATAAACCGATACGATTTAATGCAAGCCGTGAATGTACGGGGAACATTTCTTGTATCTAAAGCCTGTATTCCACATTTGAAGAAAAGCAAACGCGCCCATATTTTAACCCTGTCTCCACCGATTAGCCTGAACAAGAAATGGTTCGGACAGCACGTAGCCTATACCGTTAGTAAGTATGGCATGTCTATGATTGCCCTGGGGTTATCGGAGGAGCTGAAACCATACGGTATAGCCTCAAACACCCTTTGGCCACTCACTACCATTGATACCGCCGCCGTGCGCAACCTGCTGGGCGGTGAAGCACTCGCTCAAATGAGTCGCACACCCGATATTATTGCCGATGCCGCCCTGGCTATTCTTAACAGGCCACCGGCCGGATGCACCGGAAATCATTTCATTGATGAAGAGGTATTAAAGGAAGAAGGGATCACCGATTTCAGCCATTATGCAGTTGTGCCGGGTGCAAACCTGTACAAAGATTTGTTTCTGGACTAAGCATACCACTACAACGGTGCAGGGTGCACCGGCGTACTGAACATTGAATAGGTGTTACAGATTAGGGGCGTCGTCCGGACGATCGGAATTATATCCAACCAACAAGGCCGCAATGGTTAAGCCGATGTCTTTCAACATCATCAGCAACGCTTCCTGCTTTACAAATTCATTCTCTCCACTCACTACCATAGGCACATGAATGGTGAAAATAAAAATCAAAAGCATGGCCGCCAGGCTGTAACACGCCAGTTTAGTGTATTTATTCAGTAAGATGGCCAGCGCAAAAAGGATGAAACCCGTTCCTGTAATGTAAACCCATATAACCCCACCGGGAACATAATCAGGCACTTTTTTCGCCATGGTATCGGCATAGAATAAATGAAAGATTCCAAATAAGCCCATGATAATCGCAAATACCACACAGGCAAGACGGTGGTTTGACATTTTTCCCATATGCTTAATGTTTTAATAAATATATGAAAAAAATCAAATAACTCCTACCGATGCAAGGTATTTTTAAACACACAGGCACAGGAAATGTATCAACGTATGTGCTGAATCACATCAACGGGTATAACCATCAATGCATACCTGAGCACAACATCCACTACTCACGGTAAGGAATAGGTTATTGAATACAGGTGCTTCCTGCAGGTTATAATGCACATCCTTCAACGTTCAGTAAGCCTGAAAATATCAAAACGGATTATCCGGCCAATGCTGTTGCAAAAGTCTTGTTTACACGAAGATGCAAACATCATCCTTTATTGATTAACGCAACAAGGATGGTGGGATAGGTTTTTGAATAAGGTGCTCGTAGATAAAACGGTTTTTCAGATTATAATGATGAATACCTTGTTTACCAGTAATGCCATGCCGGTTACCACTGTACAGCATCAGTTCAAAGGTTTTGTTTTTCATTTGTAAATCAGTGGCGAGACGGATGGTATTCTGAGGGTGAACGTTTTCATCGATCAGGCCGTGTACCAATTGCAACATGCCTTTGTATTGGTGAGTGTATTGCATTACGCTGCTTTTTTTGTAGCCATCCGGATTGGTTTGTGGCGTTCCCATATACCGCTCCGTATAATGCGTATCATATAAACTCCAGTCGGTGACGCTCCCACCTGCCATGCCGTGTGTGAAATATGCTGCACCATACGTTAACGCGTATGCGCTGAGGTATCCCCCATAACTAAAACCGGTGATGGCTATACGCTCGGGGTCAGCCTGGCGATTTGCAATCAGCCATTTTACCTGCGTGATGTAATCGGTCATTTCCCAATATCCCAGATTGTGGTGCAGATAATCCGTTCCTTCTTTGCCAAAATGTGAACTGCCCCGGTGTTCCAGAATAACCTGCATCAATCCCTCTTTGGCAAACCATTGCTGCGTGCCCGATAACCGCCAGTTATCCATTACATCATTTCTTGCCGGTCCGCCATAAATAGAAATCAACACAGGATATTTTTTACCGGGCTCCATATTCAATGGCTGGATAATTCGAATGGGCAAATCAAACTTGCCGTCTTCACTACGGATACGCAGTACTTCCGTTTGAGCCAGTTGATACTCATTAAACCCGGCTGATTGGCTGGTGTGTACATCTTTTACTTTTCCTTTTTCATTGAGTAATGCCAGCACGTTCGGCGTTTGTGCATTTCCGTAAGTATAAGTAATATGTTTACCGTTGGGCGATACATTTACCTGTGCATGATGATGGTCGGACGAGGTGAGTTGTTTAACGTTTTTGCCATTCAACGACGCCCTGAAAATTTGCACACGGGTAGAGTTGACACGGGTTCTGGCAGTGAATATCACATCCCGCGTATTGTGCCAGAGTATGTCTTCCACCATCAAAGGTCCGCTGGTAACTGCATTCAGTCTTTTTCCGGATGCATGGTGCAGATAGATATGGTTGTACCCATTGTTGTTGCTGAGCAGCAAGAGGTTGCCATTGTCTATGAAACGAAGGCGTTCTCCTTCATCATCTAATGATATCCATGTATTCGTGCGTTCTTCATACCAAAGTGATTTGCTGCCCGTAGCGGGCTGAATCTCCCATATTTTCAATTCGTTCTGTGCCCGGTTCATCCACTGAACCAGTAACGTTTTTCCATCCGGTTTCCAGTAAGGCAAACCAAAGTACTGATCATCGGTTTCGTTGAAATCACACCATGCAATGTTTCCGCCGTTGGGCGCTACTATACCTATTTTTACTTCAGGATTGGTATCTCCCGGCTTGGGATAACGCAGTTTTTCCACGTAACCTCCGGCACCTCCGTCGTCTGTTAACGTATATTCAGGCACTTTAGAATCATTGCTTCGGAAGAAGGCCAGGTTTTTACTGTCAGGGCTCCACCAAAAGGCACGGTAATTCGAACGCCGGCCCAGGATTTCTTCCATATATACCCAGGAGGCATAACCATTCAGGATTACATCAGAACCATCACGTGTAATTCTGATTTCACGCGATGCGGCAATGTCGTAGGTATACAAATCGTTGTTGCGTGTAAATGCGATGTATTTCCCATCCGGACTTAACACAGGATTCTTTTCTTGTTCAGTAGTAGATGTTATCCTGCGGTCGTTCAGGTAGATGTCATGGTCCTTTATTTTTACAGATGGCTCGATATTTCCGCCGGGCTTTCCTTTGTATTCCTCCATAACGCCGGTCAGGGCATTCACGAGATAGGCCTTTCGGTCTTTCATCATCACAAATGCATTGTCGCCCTCAAATCGAAGCACTACCGGTAACGGTTGTACGATATCATCCAGTTTGTTTTCAAAATACTGCGCATCGGTGAGTTGCTTTTTCTGAGCGTGCACATAGGAAGAAAAGCTACAAAGGAGTACTAATACAAGGAGGTTTCTCAGATTGAACATATCGTAAAAATTTTAAGCAATTTATGCATATAAAAAGAAACACTCATCCTTTTATGGATGAGTGGTGCAGATTGTATTGAGATTGAAAAGTTAGTCGGTTTTTTCCGGGCGCATCATCGGAAAGAACAATACATCCTGAATGCTTTCCTGCCCGGTAAACAGCATACAGAGTCTGTCAACCCCAAAGCCGATACCACTGGTAGGTGGCATACCGTATTCTAAAGCGCGTAAAAAATCATGGTCGATAAACATCGCTTCATCATCGCCGCGCTCCATTAGTTGAACCTGCTCTTCAAAACGTTCGCGTTGTTCAATCGGATCGTTCAGCTCGCTGTAGGCGTTGGCAATTTCCTTTCCGTTTACAATCAGTTCAAAACGTTCCACGAGGTCGGGATCGTGGCGGTGTTTTTTAGTCAGCGGACTCATCTCCACCGGATAATCGGTAATAAATGTAGGTTGCACGTAATGGTGTTCACACTTTTCACCAAAGATTTCGTCAATCAGTTTTCCTTTGCCCCATTTCAAATCTGCGTGTATGCCTAACTGTTTGCATACTTCGCGAATGCCGTTTTCATCCATCTGGCTGATGTCGATTCCGGTGTGTTCACGAATGGCATCATACATGGATATTTTTTTGAAAGGAGGTTTAAAGTGGATGGTTTTATCGCCTATGGTTACATGTGTGCTGCCATTCACAGCCAGGGCGGCTTTTTCCAGCAGGTGCTCCGTAGTTTGCATCATCCACTCGTAATCTTTATATGCCACATAAAATTCAAGAATGGTAAACTCCGGATTGTGTGTACGATCCATCCCTTCATTTCTGAAATTACGGCTGAACTCATACACCCATTCAAAACCGCCTACAATCAGCCTTTTCAAATACAGTTCGTTGGCAATGCGCAAATACATCGGCACATCGAGGGCATTGTGGTGTGTAATAAACGGTCGGGCAGCAGCTCCTCCCGGAATATTTTGCAATACCGGAGTATCTACTTCTACAGCACCCTGCGCATTGAGGTAATCACGCATGGCGTTTATCATCCGGGTGCGTTTGAGAAACACTTCCTTTACACCGGGATTCACAATTAAATCGGCATAACGCTGGCGATACCTGAATTCAGGATCAGTTACTTCATCAAACGTTTCTCCTTCCTTTTCCTTTACAATGGGCAATGGCCGCAACGATTTGGAGAGTAACGTAAACGCACGTACGTGTACGGAAATCTCACCGGTTTTCGTAGTGAAAACATATCCCTTTATGCCGATGATATCTCCAATGTCAATGAGCTTTTTCCATAATTGTTGGTACAATGTTTTATCATCGCCCAAACAAACATCATCCTGCTTCAGGTAAAATTGAATTTTTCCTCGGTCATCCTGCAACACACCAAAACTGGCCTTGCCCATGTCGCGTATACTCATCAATCTTCCGGCTAAACATACATCGGCAAAGGAGTCTTTATTTTCTTCCGTATAAGTTGATTTGATTTCTGCAGAATGAATATTCACAGGATACAATGCAGCAGGATACGGATCAATCTGTAGATTTCTTATTTCCTCCAGTTTGGCCCTTCGGATGAGTTCCTGTTCTGATAAATGCGTTGTGCTCATAAAACGTAATTGGATGGCAAAGGTAATATTTATAGGAGTTACCTTAAGAGCATTTTGGCAAAGAAGTTGCAGCATAAAGCATAAATTTGTGCATCATGAAAAAATTACGTGTATTCTTATGTTTGGCAAGCTTGTTTTTATTTTCTTCCTGTGAAGTGATGAAGCAATTGCCCGGATACGGCGCTGTTACGGAAGAAGAGGCCGGCCAGGGTATCAAGCAGGCTTTATCGCAGGGATTGGCAAAGGCCGTTAATACACTTAATGTAACCGATGGCTTTTTCAAGAATGAATTATATAAGGTATTGTTGCCAGAGGAGGCACGGCGTATAGAAAACACGATGCGCACCCTGGGTTTGGGCAACCTGATCGATCAGGCGGTGTTGGCTATTAACCGCGGAGCAGAAGATGCAGTAGGATATGCAAAACCGATTTTTGTGGATGCAATTACTTCCATGACGCTATCAGATGCGCTGGGCATTGTGCGTGGAGGAGATACCAGTGCCACCCATTATTTCAGAAATAAAACCACCAATCAGTTGCATGCTGCATTTTATCCGGTCATTAAGTCGTCTCTGGATAAGGTGAGTGCTACAAGGTATTACGACGATTTAATCAATCGGTACAACGATTTTCCTACTACCATTCGTACAATCAATCCTGATTTATCAGCGCATGTTACCGGGCGCGCTACCAATGCATTGTTTGATATGATTGCCCGCGAAGAAAAAAATATTCGCGAAAATCCGCTCGCCCGCACCACCGAACTGTTGAAGAAAGTGTTTGGTTCCGTTTTGTAGTTGAACTGTTGAATATTGGCAAATTTCTTGCTTCATTAGAAAATACTTTCCCGCAAAGTGTCGCAAAAGAAAATGCGCAGAAGTGCGCCGAAAATTATTTAAACCCTTCAGCGTTTACGCGCGAAAAAAGTCAGCGCACATCTCCAGGATATATGTATTTCTTTTACTTATCGCTTCATTATCGATCCGATTGACTGGGTTTGAAAAAAATTATTACCGCTGGATGCCACGAAAAAAACTTATGCAAAATAGCGCCGATGTTTTTAGAGCTGTTCAGCGATTATCAGTGAAAAAAATATACGCCACTCTGCGGGGTAAAAAATAATGATTGGGTACGTGTGCAGCTGAATCAAGAGTTCAGCACACTTGTTCCGTTGTACAACAGATTATCTCAAAAGCTCCCTACATCAGATATTGAAATGTCCGCGTACTCTTTCAGGTACTATGAAAAAAGCATTGCAGGATGTTGAAAAACACATACAAATCCCTTACAGACCATATTACATTTGTATAGGTTGTATAAGCGTTGTGTATTCAATCTGAAGAAGTATACACTTTCAGTATAAT
>JAHBTM010000084.1 GCA_019638635.1 Ferruginibacter sp.
ATCAATTGTGCACGGTGGATGGTCTACCTGTTGAAGTGATTCAACCTGGCCAATGGAATACACATCAGGGGCCCGATTTCATCCATGCACAGGTTAGAATTGGTCATGTACTTTTTGCAGGGAGTGTGGAATTGCACCTTCGTTCCGGCGACTGGCAACGCCATGCGCACGACAATAGCAAGCATTACGAAAATGTCATCCTTCATGTTGTTTATACGTATGAAGGCAAGGAACTCACTGGGATACCTACCCTGGTTTTAGGTAATCGAATTGCACACAGTTTGTTGCACCGGTATCAACACCTCATGGAATCTTCCGCTTTTGTAGCCTGTAGCCAATTATTAAATAAAGTACAGCCCATCGTATGGCAATCATGGCTTGAACGCCTGTTGCATGAGCGTATGGCTGAAAACGTGCTGTCTATACAGGCTTTGTGCGAAAAATACAAATACCATTGGGAACACATTCTGTGGCACAGGATAACGGCAAAATTTTCGCCGGGCATCAACAGGAGTGCTTTTGAAGAATTGGCTCACGTTATACCATACACGAAGTTGTGGAGGGAGCGTATGGTAGAAGTTAGGGTAGAGGCAATGATTACCGGCATGTCGGGTTTACTGGAGAATATCTTTATTGATGCATATCCTCAAATGCTGCAAAAGGAATTTCAATTTTTACAACACAAATACAAGCTCCGGAAAATTCATAACACCTTGCACTTTTTGAGGATGCGACCGGCAAATTTTCCCGGAATTCGTTTATCACAGCTTGCACGTTTGATGCTTCAATCGGAACATTTGTTCGACCAAATCAAAAATACGGTGTCCTGGAAAGATTGTCTGAAGTTGTTGAAGGCCGAAGCACACCCGTATTGGAATCAGCATTATCAATTTGATCAGCCATCGGCATTTAGTGTTAAAGTTACAGGCAGGCAATGGGGGATGTACCTTATGCTGAATGCAGTGATGCCCGTGTTGTTTACGTATGCCACGTTGAATAAAGATACCGAGGTGCATCAACGCCTGTTACTGTGGTTTCAACAGATGCCGGCCGAACAAAATCACATCATCCGAAATTTTACCTCATTGGGTTGTAAGGCAGGGAATGCCGGAGAATCTCAGGCAATGCTCCATCTGAAACGGCATTATTGTGATGAAAGGAAATGCCTCGATTGTGCCGCCGGAACTTTTCTATTGAATAAACCGTCATCCCCATAAGTACTGTGCCCGTACCTGCACATCAGGATGAATACTCTTCATCACCGGACAATGATTGCCCGTGCGCTCGAGAATGACTTTGTCCTTTTCATCCAGATTCAATGCAGGAAGATGCAAAACCACCGACACTTCACCCACACGGCGCGGATCGGAATACATGGTTTTGGTTACCTCTAATTGTGTGCCCTTGAGTTCAATGCCCATATCAGTGGCTTTAATGGCCATGGTGGTGATCATGCAGGTGCCCAGAGATACGCACAACAAGTCGGTAGGACTAAACCTTTCTCCTTTGCCCCGGTTATCGGTAGGGGCATCGGTTTCAATAGATGAGCCGCTTTGAAGATGGGTACAACGGCAATGCAGTTCACCGGTGTATTCTAATGATGCTGTCATGATTTAGTAAATTCAGAATGGTGATCAGGTATAAATGGTTTGCTATGTGAGGATGAACGTATTTTTGCCTAAATTTACCGCTGTAAATGGCAATTATGAAAAAAATGTTGCTGCTGCTGTCTGTCTTTATGGCTGTTACAGCTGAATCTGTAGCTCAGAATGAGGAAAGTCCCAAGCTTACGCGCAAAGAAGAACGCAGGCAACGCTCCATAGCCATCAGTCGCCAGGAAGAAGAAGGGGTTATTACATATAAAAAACATTTTGCATTCGGCGGCAAATTGCATAATGATGGTTATGGTGGATTTTTTGAAATAGGCCGTGCCAAATCTCCCCGTAAAGGTTTGTTGTTTCAGTTAGATATTATGGAGCGCAAACACCAGAAAGAAGAGAAAATTAACGTGAGTTTTTTCTCCAGTTCACCGGTTATTTATGGAAAGATCAATTATTTCTATCCGGTAAAGCTGGGTGCTCAATACACGTATTTGTTGGGAAACAAAACCAACAAAAATGGAGTGAGCATTACGGCGAATATGGGTGGAGGAGTTAGTTTGGGCTTGTTGCGTCCGTATAAGGTTACTGTGGTGGATCCGAATGGAGGATATAAGTCGATTCGTTACCAGGACGACAGTGCCTTGTTTGTGGGCGGAGTTATTGTAGAAGGCCCCAATTTTGGCAGCGGCTGGAATCAGATGAAGGTAGTTCCGGGGTTCTATGCAAAACCTGCCATTCGTTTTGATTATGGAAAAAATAATGAAATGGTCAGTGCCTTGGAAGTGGGCTTACACGTAGAATACTACACCAAAGAAATTGAGCAAATGATTTTTCGTGATCCCAGAAGTTTGTTTGTTTCCGGGTATGTGGCCATTCTGTTTGGTAAAAGAAAATAAAGTTTAAACTGATTTGAGATGAGTTGTGGAAGTACGCCTGATGAGAAAGTGTATATAAAGAAACCGAACTGGCTTCGTGTGAAGCTGCCTATTGGTGAAGAATATAAACATGTGCGTCAGTTGGTAGATACGCATAAACTGCATACCATCTGTGAAAGCGGTAATTGTCCGAATATGGGCGAATGCTGGGGTGCTGGTACTGCTACGTTCATGATTCTCGGAAACATTTGTACACGCAGTTGTGGTTTTTGTGCGGTAGCCACAGGCAGGCCTGATCCGGTTGATTGGGACGAACCCCAACGCGTAGCCGAAGCCATCCACCTGATGAAAGTAAAGCATGCGGTAATCACCTCGGTAGATCGCGATGAATTGAAAGACGGTGGCAGCATCATCTGGTACAACACCATCCGTGCGGTGAAAGCCCTGAATCCTCAAACAACCCTTGAAACCCTCGTGCCCGATTTTAAGGCGCAACGTGAAAATATACAGCGTATCATTGATGCGCATCCTGAAGTGGTGTCACACAACATTGAAACAACGGAAAGGCTTACACGCCAGGTTCGTGTACAGGCAAAATACCATCAAAGTATGGAGACACTGAGGATTTTAAAAGAAGGAGGGATGCGTACGAAAAGTGGCATCATGCTCGGACTGGGAGAAACGCGAGAAGAAGTTATTCAAACATTGAAAGACCTTGTCAATAGTGGAGTAGATGTGGTTACCATCGGGCAATACCTGCAACCTACACAAAGGCATCTGAAAGTAGACCGATTCATACATCCGGATGAATTTGCGGAGTACAGGGAGATAGGATACCAATTAGGGTTGGATTATGTGGAGAGTGGTCCGCTGGTGCGATCCTCTTACCATAGTGAAAAACATGTAATTCCGGGATGGGGCCGCAACGCCTGGCTTCAGGAAAAGGCAGTGTAGACTTACATCACATGCAATCCAAATTCTTCTCAGAAGAGTCTGCTCCACCGAGCACTTCATTTGAGTGAATGATCAAAAAGAGGGACTCGTCATTCCTTCCCAAACGAGTCTGCACCACCCGGTTCATCATCTGAGTAGATAATCAGCAAAGAGGACTCGTCGTTCCTTCACAGACGAGTCTCCTCCACAGAGCACTTCATTTGAGTGTATGATCAAATAGAGGGACTCGTCGTTCCTTCCCAGACGAGTCTCCTCCACAGAGCACTTCATTTGAGTGTATGATCAAATAGAGGGACTCGTCGTTCCTTCTCAGACGAGTCTCCTCCACCGAGCACTTCATTTGAGTGTATGATCAAAAAGAGGGACTCGTCGTTCCTTCTCAGACGAGTCTCCTCCACCCGGTTCATCATCTGTGTAGATAGTCAGCAAAGAGGGACTCGTCATACCTGAGGGGTTTTCTCTTAAATTCCTGTTTGTTTAACTTTATCCTAACGCGCATCCACATTTACACCATTACCAGTGCAGCAGCTCCCAGTATGGCTGCGTCCGATTCTGGCAAGGCTCCCGGTAATACCTGTATCTTGTTTTTATATACTTCCAGTAAATGTGCTTCCATCGATTTACGGGCAGGGTTTAGTAATAGATTTCCGGCGCCACTCAATCCTCCAAAAAATATAAATGCTTCCGGCGAAGAGAAGTGCGCAAAATTTGCCATGGCCATCCCCAAAAGGCCTCCCGTTTCTTCAAATACATCGAGACATAATTTGTCGCCCTGTTGTGCACATTCCGAAATGTGCTTGGAAGTAATTTCATCTGTTCCCCATTGGCTTAACAGGCTTGTGTATCCAACTTGCTCCAGTTTTTCAAGGGCCGTACGCACTACGCCCGGTGCACTGCAATAGGCTTCCAGCGTACCGCTCAATCCTGAACCGGGATGATATCTGCCTCCGGGTAGTACTATGGTATGCCCCAACTCACCTGCCAATCCATCTTTACCCAGCAACAATTCGTTTTGAATAATGATACCTGCACCTACTCCGGTGCCCAGCGTGATCACAATACTATGAGCAAAGGGTTGAGCAGCCCCCAGCTTGTGTTCGCCCATAGCAGCGGCATTGGCATCATTGGTGATTTTAACGGGTAATTGCATCACCTGCTCCAAATCGTTGCCAAAAGGTATTATGCCTTTCCAGTTCAGGTTAACCGGATACTCAATATTTCCGGTATAGTAATGGGCATTCGGAGCACCTACACCTATACCCAAACAATTCGATTTGCCGAATTTGTCTATAAAAGGGGTAAGGATTCGTTGCACTTCCAGGATAAAATCTGTATGGCGTTTATACGCCGACGTGGGTATCTGAAAATGTTCGATGATGCCCCCGCCCGAATCTACAATACCCAGTTTTGTATAGGTGCCACCAATATCTATTCCAATACAATAAGCCGATGAATTCATTATTAATTTTTTACTGTCGCATCATAGTCTATGCCCTGACGTGAGAGCACTTTTTTTACTACATACGCAAAGATGGCCAGATACGCAAAGCAGGCAAAGGGTATCCAGAATGATTCATGTATGCCAATGATATCAGCCATTTTTCCCTGAATCGGAGGGATGATGCCACCACCCAGTATCATCATGATCAGAAAAGCGGCACCCTGCGTGGTGTATTTCCCTAATCCTGCCAGTGATAAACTGAAAATACATGGCCACATAATAGAACAACAAAGCCCCCCCGCAAGAAATGCATATACAGATAACATGCCTTCATTGGTTAAGCCCACCAGCATACTGAACATGCCCAATGCCCCGAAGATGAGTAAAGTTTTTGCCGGTTTGTCTTGAGTGAGATAGGCGGCCACTGCCTGCATCAGCACACAGAATATGTAATAATACAAGGGTTGCATTTCATACCCGGCCAACGTGCCTACTATCAGGATTACGAGAAACGCTACCAGTGGTGCTACGAATTTTAGAATCACGCGGGTGGTATTGTTTACTTTAAAAGCCGCCACTGCACCGGTCCATCGTCCAATCATCATGCTGCCCCAATACATCGATACATACGGTGTAGTCTCCGAGGCACTCAATCCGCCGAAAGCTTCTCCTTTCAGTAATTCGGATAAGTTACTGCCAATCGCTACTTCAACGCCCACATATACAAAAATCGCCAACATGCCCAATACCAATTGAGGATATCGCATGGCACCCCAGCCCACAGCCGTACGTCGCGCACTGATTCCGGCAATCAACAAACCAATAACCACAGCGGCCAATGCCATCAACAACCAGTTCATCCGGGTCATTTCCAGCACTTCTTTGGAAGTGGTTTCAACAATGGATGTTCTATAACTGTTGAATACGGGTATGAAGCATATCAGTAACAAAGCAGACAACAAGATTAAAAATATAAGTGCCTTGTGTGCCTTCTCCGATTTTTCTTCAATGATACCCGAGGGTACTTTTTTGGAGAAATAAAACAGTAGTGCGGCGGCTACAAAAAGCGCACCTACCACACTATATAAAATAACTACTTTATCTAAACTCAATGAAGCAATTTGCTCGTTGGTCACTTCACGTGTAGTTCCAAACAATGCCAGGGCCACGAGTACAGGTCCGATGGTTGTTCCAAAAGAATTGATGCCCCCACCTAAGTTTACACGGCTTGCACCGGTAGCCGGATCGCCTAGTGAAATAGCAAAAGGCTGTGCAGCGGTTTGTTGCAGAGAAAATCCCAAAGCAACTATGAAAAACCCCATCAGCATTCCATTGAAGGTGTTAGCTTCTACAGCCATGATCATCACCACTGCACCTAAGGCTGAAAATAAGAGTCCGAATATAATACTGCGTTTATATCCCCATTTACCTACCAGGTCGTTTCCTCCCATAGAACCATACGCAAATAAACCGAGTGCGCCGAAATAATAGGCAGTATAAAACGCAAAATCAATCAGCATACTTTGAAACTGATCCAGATTAAAATATTCTTTGCAAAACGGGATGAAGATGCTGTTACCGGCTGCAATAAATCCCCAAAAGAAAAAAACGGTTACCAATGTACCCAGGGCACCATAGTTTGTAGGAATGGAAGAGGTTGACTTGGGTTCTGTTAAAAGATCAGGCGTGGATGGCATATTAAAAAATTAATGCTTCAATATAATTAAAATCAGTGAACCGGATTTTTAAATGCTGTATAAGGAGAGAAACAATCCGGCTTTTTGAAGTGTTCAACTATGAAACGATTTCATACCATCATACGTATTTAAAGATTTCTTTCATAAATTCAGGCATCAATTCATTGCATGGAAATTTTACACGTAAGCGCAGAATGTTATCCGGTAGCTAAAACAGGGGGGTTGGGAGATGTGGTAGGGGCTTTGCCAAAATACCAACAGCATCAGGGGCATGTATGTAAGGTGGTAATGCCCATGCACCGTATGGCGTTTTTATATGAAAATGAATGGGAGGTGGTGCATAAGTCGCATTTTAAAATGGGAAAAGACCTGTATGAATGTACCATTATAAAAGAGGTGAAGAATGTATTGGGTTTTGATTTGTATTGTGTGGAGGTGCCGGGTATTTTAGATCGGGAAAAAATATACGGTTATGAAGATGATACATTCCGATACCTGTGTTTTCAGGTGGCGGTACTGGAATGGATAAATACCTGGAACCATTTGGTAGATGTGGTGCACGTACATGATCATCATTCAGCGCTTATACCTTTTATGATGCAACACTGTTACGCTTACACGAAACTTCAGCATATAAAAACGGTATTAACTATTCACAATGCAGAGTATCAGGGTTGGATGGAATGGAAAAATGCCGGCTTACTCCCGGGCTGGGATACCTGGAAATGGGGTTTGCTGGATTGGAACAACCTGGTGAACCCATTGGCCTGTGGCATTAAATGTGCACATCATGTAACTACGGTGAGCCCCGGATATTTGCAGGAAATTATGCAGCAGTCGAAAGGGCTGGAATCACTGCTCAGGCATGAAGCAGCCAAATGCTCGGGCATTATCAACGGCGTGGATTATACAGTCTGGAACCCTGAAACGGATACGTACATCACGGATAATTTTGGTTTGAAGGATGTAAAAGACAGTAGAGGCTCAACAAACAAAAAAGCTATGTAAGATTTTAACCTAAATCCGCAATGGCCGCGCTGATTGTTTTCATTGACGGTTGGTGCATGAAAAAGCTGCTGATCTTTTAGTGCCGGCCATTCCAACAAGCCTATGAAATACCCAACTGTACTTTTAATTTTCTCGTGTTGGGCAGTGGAGATCCGGCGGTAGAAGAACAACTAACTGCTATGAATGCATCGTATGCCGGTTATTACAATTCCCGCATAGCGTATAATGAAAAGTTGAGTCATTTAATGTATGCAGGCGCCGATTTTTTAATGATGCCGAGCAGGGTAGAGCCTTGTGGATTGAATCAACTTTATGCCATGCGGTATGGTACTGTGCCTATGGTACGTAAAACAGGCGGGTTGAAAGATACCGTAATAGATTACGAGGAAGAAAGCGGTTATGGAATAACCTTTGAACAGGCCACCACCGGAGATATGGTACATGCCATCCAACGGGCGCTGGTATTGTACGGAAACAAAACTAAATTGCAGGAGCTGCGCAAGCGGATGATGAAAATCAATAACAGTTGGGAAGCCCGCGCACAAGACTATTTACAATTATATCAAAACTGACGTTATGCATTCTTACCAGGTAGTAGCCGTGATATTGGGTGGTGGAGCCGGAACCAGATTGTATCCGCTTACCGCGAACAGAAGTAAACCCGCTGTACCGATTGCCGGAAAATACAGGCTGGTAGATATCCCGATTTCAAATTGCATCAACAGCAATATCAGCAGAATGTTTGTGCTTACACAATTCAATTCGGCCTCATTGAACAAGCACATCAAGAACACGTATCAGTTCAGTGGATTCAGCACCGGTTTTGTTGATATACTGGCTGCAGAACAAACCCCGGAAGGACTGGGCTGGTTTCAGGGTACTGCGGATGCTGTACGTCAATCGTTAAAGCACATCAACATCCATGAGTTTGATTATGTACTGGTGTTGAGTGGCGATCAGTTGTATCAAATGGACTTTGCAGAAATGATTGATAAGCACATAGAGAACAATGCAGATTTATCCATTGCAACCATTCCCGTAGGTGCAAAAGAGGCTACCTCGTTTGGAATACTGAAAAAAAACAGCGCCAATCAAATTACTTCTTTTATTGAAAAACCTGCGGCTGAAAAGTTGCCCGATTGGGTGAGCGATACCGGCACAGAAATGAAGTTGATGGGGCGCAATTTTTTAGCCTCCATGGGAATATATGTATTCAACAGGAAGGTACTGGATCAATTATTAAAAATTGATTATGCCTCTGCAACGGATTTTGGAAAAGAGATTATTCCGGCAGCCATAAATCAATGTCGTGTTATATCATATCAATATGAAGGGTATTGGGAAGATATAGGAAACATTGCTTCGTTTTTTGAAGCCAATCTGGCCCTCACAATGGATTTACCTCCATTTAATTTATTCGACCGGAGAAAAATGGTGTATTCCCGTTCTCGCATGTTGCCTCCGGCAAAAATATCTGGTACATTGATTGAAAAGGCTATTATTGCGGAAGGTTGTATCATTCATGCCAGTGAAATTAAAAATGCAGTGGTGGGAGTGCGCAGCCGCATTGGCAGTGGTTCAGTC
>JAHBTM010000085.1 GCA_019638635.1 Ferruginibacter sp.
TTGTAGAAATCCCACATTGTTGTACAAAAATATTCAGCGTAGCAACCACTATATTGTTCAGAATTTTACTGTTGAATCCCCTCGCCTCAATGCCACGATTGGCAGAGCCCATGTTGATATGGAATCCGTCAACACAAATGTTATCGGTTGAAGGGCCAAAATAAAACGCACCGGTTAAAAAAGATTCGCCAGTACCACGATTGACAGGCACTGCTGCCGGGCCCGCAGGTACTCCAAACTTAGCTCCGCGAATGGTGAGCGATTTAGTGATATCAATGATGGTTTCATTGTAGTCGCCCGCATCTACATAAATGGAATCTCCAGCAGCAGCGGAACTGATGGCCTGAGTAATGGTTCGGAAAGGTGCTGCGGCACTTCCGGGATTGGCATCATTACCGATGGCTGCAGTGAAAACATCATTGGCTGTAGATACATCATTTACATACCAAACCGCTTGTGCATTGGAGCATATAGGTAGCAAGAATAACAGGCACGCAGTTACGACTACGCGCAAACGTACATTAGATTTCATATCAGTAGATTCTGTGTGTGCGAATGATATAATGAATGTACGAAATATATAATATTTTTTGTGTGTCTGCTGCCGATATTACCAGGAATGTTTGTGTTCTTCCACCATGCGCTCAGTTTTCTGTGGGGGAACGGTTCTCCAGTGCTTATTATATTTCACAAAAAACGATAACCATAAGGTGCGGGAGAACCGCATCAGCCATGGTTGAAGAGCCAATAGTAGTATAGCATTGAACGTGAGCCAGTAAAAAATACGATTGTCGTTGAGAGAAAATCCAATCAACACCCACCAGGCTACAAAGGTGGCTACACTTAATGCAACCGTGAGTGCATAACTTACATAGCTCGACCCATAGTAAAATCCTACTTCCAGGTCATACGGTTGTTTGCATACTTCACAGGAATCCTTCATCTTCATAAATTTTGTAGTAGAGTAAGGATTTCCATATTCAAACATGTTACCTATCCTGCAACGCGGACACTTGCACTTCATCAGATTGAGTGCACTGGGTTTGGGGTCAGACATACCATTCCGTTTAAGCTGCAAATTTACTGAACATTTTACGGATACTGTGTGATATTGGTTACAATGCTACCATTAGCTTGCGGGAGTATGATAAATACAAAAGCACATCATATTTATTTTATCCATCTATATGGTGCATTCTAATCCCTTTTGATGGAGTTTCATTAAACAACCCGATATATACACTTATCAAACACTCTCCTTACTTCATGTATTTTTGAACCATTTTCTTGAACTTTGTTACAAATTATGGCACAAAAAAAACTTTATCGTTTCGCTCAAATCAAGTCTTTTCCTAATGTACTGGAATATCCTCAGGATATGAAAGGGCAATGGCATACTTTTTTCAGGAATAACCATCCAATCGTTCTTGAGCTGGCCTGTGGAAGAGGTGAATACACCATCGGGCTGGCTAAAATGTATCCTAATCAGAACTGTATAGGTGTAGATGTGAAAGGCAACCGGATGTACATTGGCGCAAAGCAGGCACTCGACAGTGGTTTACACCATGTGGCTTTTTTACGTACTCAAATTGAAATGATTGCAACCTATTTTGCACCCGGCGAAGTAGATGAAATCTGGATTACGTTTCCTGATCCTCAGTTGCGCATATCTAAAGCTAAAAAAAGACTGACCCATCCCCGCTTTTTGAGATTGTATCAAAGCATTCTTAAACCCGGTGGACTCATCCACCTCAAAACAGATTCACCGGATTTGTTTCGTTTCACCCTAACCGTTGCCCGTATGTACAACATTACACTGCATTCTGTACGGGATGATGTGTATGCTGATCCACATCGTGCCGCCGTATTGAATATTCAAACCCATTACGAAAAGATGGATATTGCACAAAGTCGGCGTGTACACTATATCTGTTTTTCTTTACCTGATGTATTACCTGATTTGGATGATGTATTGAAAATCACACTTATAGAAAATGCAACCATTGGAAGTTGATTATTATACCGACGAAAACGGTAACCTTGTGTTTACCGAACATTTTTTACGGAAGAGGGGCTTTTGTTGTGGGAATGGATGCAGACATTGTCCGTACCACTATCAAAATGTAGATCCTGCAAAAAGAGCAGAACTGCTACGATTAAAACATTCAGATGAAAAAGAATCCAACTCCCACAATACCGGAAAAGCATCGTGATTTTTTCAGTGATGTGTACGATGTAGTTCGGCAAATTCCAAAAGGCCGTGTAACGTCGTATGGCGCCATAGCCGCTTTTCTGGGTACGCGCTCTTCTTCACGCATGGTGGGATGGGCCATGAATGCCGCACATGGACGCATACCACCTGTACCGGCGCATCGTGTGGTGAACAGAAAGGGATTGCTGACCGGCCGAATGCACTTCAGTCCACCTGAACAAATGGAACAACTTTTAGCAGCAGAGGGTGTGGAGATCAAAGAACATACCGTTCAGCATTTCGATAAACATTTCTGGGATCCGGCAAAAGAACTTCAATTATGAACCCGCGCCGTAGTAAGGCTTAATCATCCAATAGATGGCTACACCGGTAATGGCTACATACAACCATACAGGCCAGGTGATGCGGGCCAGCTTTTTATGTCGTGTATACTCTCCCGTTAGTGCCCTGTAGGCAGTGTATAAAATCATCGGGAGTATAATACCTGCCAGGGGAATGTGTGTAAACAACATTACATAATATATCACGCGCGTTGAAGCAATCGCTGACTTTTCATCCTCACTCACTACTCCATCACCATTTACATCTCCGTAATACGTATTGCCTGCAAACAAATGATGGGCAATGTAACTCAGTAAGAACAATACTGAAAGCACAATGGCTGCCAGCATAATATTTTTGTGGAGCGTGTAGTTTTTACTTTTTACTGCCCACAACGCAGCAATCAAACAAACTGTTACGGCCGTATTCAACCAGGCGTTGATGCCTGCAAATGTGTGTACGGCAAAGGGGAGGTTTGCTTGTAGTTCCACCCGGCTCAGTGCGGTTACTGCAATGAACACGATTACAGAAACGGCAATGATGAGCCGTTTGGCAAGCTTATCGTTTTTTTTAATAAGGGGTTTCAACATGGATTACGATTTTTGTTTTCTGCGCTGCATTACCATCATCACAATAATAACTACACCAATGCCGAAAAATATGAGGGGAAGCACCGGTACAAAACGATTGAGGATAGATGGTTTTGAACGGTCTTTTTCTAGCATTAGGGTGGGAATATCTCGAACCAACTGGTTTTGTTCCGTAGAATCAAATCCATTGTACCAACCGCGGATTACCCGTGAAGAGTCGAGCAGGAAGAAATCTTCTGTATGAATGAAAGCCGTATCAACACCCGGATCGGCCACACTGGCCTTCATTTCCTGTATGGCAAAATCATAAATTTCTTTTTTATCTCCGGTTACAAACCACCAGGTGTCGTGATTCACCTGATACTTATCAGCAAATTGGCGCAAATTGTGCACGCTGTCGTGCTCAGGATCTACACTAATGGATATGAAGTGTACAATCTCCGGATTTTTGCCAAACGAATCCTGCAAGCGCTTCATCGCTTTCGTGAGTCGGGGGCAAATCGACGGGCATCGGGTGAAGAAAAAATTCACCACAATGGCTTTCGAACGGATGTCATCCAGTTGTACTTGCTTTCCCATTTGATTGGTGAAAGTGATGTTGCTCACTTTGTGCCACACCGTATCGGCTCCTTTACCATTACTTTTGGGAATAACCTCTTCAGCAAAATATCGTTTAGGCACATGAACGGCCGTACTTCCAAAATGGTTTACAATAAAATATCCGATCAGTGGAATCAGAATCACCACCATTAAAGCCAGAATTGCCGATTTTTTCATAATGCCTGATTGAAAAAAACCATCGCTCAATATGAACGATGGTTCTGTTATTTATTCAACGCTTTACATTTGCGTATTAATCCTTCGCTCCTTTCTCTATAGCTGCGGGTGCCACCACTTCAGTTTTAATACTGCCGCCATTGGTATTCTTCATATCCCTCCAGCTGTCTCCATCCCACAAAAAAGCAATGATGAACCAAACCAGTAACAGTAAAGGCACCACAACAGAGAGCACAAAGCTACGCAATTCATCGCCAAGGTGCATAAACACCGCAACAATGTACCATGCTTTGGCTAGGGTGAGGATGCACATCAGCCCTTTGAAAAACAATACCAGATTGGCATTGGGTTCAGGTCCTTCATGGATGTTGTAGATAGCTAATCCCAAACCCAGCTCTATGATAGTAACTACGGTGAGCAGCCAGAAGGTTTTCCATATTCTTTTGGTTCCACCGTGTTCGGGAACGTACGTAATTTCGGGAGATATAGGTTGATGACTCATAATCTTTTTTCTGCTTTATAATCTTTCAGTGATATATAATTTTAAATCAGATAGAAGCACAGGAACACAAACACCCATACTAAATCTACAAAGTGCCAGTATAATCCTACTTTTTCTACCATCTCGTAATGTCCGCGCTGATCGAAATGCCCTAACCTGGTTTTGATATAAATAATAATGTTGATGACCACTCCACTGAATACGTGGAAGCCATGGAAACCGGTGATTCCGAAGAAAAATCCTCCGAATAATTCCGGACCGGGAGTAGCAATGAGTTGTCCTTCATGCATCACCTTAGGCCCGAGTGGGTTGTGTGAAATCGTGGTTGCCCAGCTTTCTACTTTTCCATCAACCAGTACATCCTGGTAACCGGTCAGCATATGTGTCCATTCCCATGCCTGACAAGCCAAAAACGCCGCACCACCAATGATGGTTAGTATCATGTATTTCTCCACGCCCTTGCGGTTCATTTTATGTCCTTCATGCACGGCGAGCACCATGGTAACGGAGCTGAAGATGAGGATGAAGGTCATCAAACTCACGAAAGCAAGCGGTAAGTTGGCGTGTCCCATGAACGGAAACGCATTAAATACATAGTTTGGATCGGGCCACCAATTGGCGCTGAATCGGATGGTGCCGTAGCTGATCAGGAATGCACTAAACGTAAAGGCATCACTGATGAGGAAGAACCACATCATTACTTTGCCGTACGTTATGTTGAAAGGGCTTTTCCCTCCGCTCCACCATTTTGTTCCAACCGGAATCGTTCCTTGTGCCATATTATTTTGAGTTCAGGTTTTTACGTTTACTGTTTACTGCCGGTATCAACGAATCATCACTAAAAATACCAACAGATAAATCCAAAGCAGGTCTACAAAATGCCAATACGTTGCCACCAGTTCAACCGGTATGCTGCTGTACGTTTTCACTTTGCTGTTAAAGGCTTTCAATGCCAGCAGGATGAGTGCCACCAAACCTCCTGCTACGTGCAAGGCATGGAGCCCCACAATTACATACAGGAATGATACAGATACGGTTGAGTTATGGGTGAGTCCGCTCTTCCACATGGTGGAAAACCCGTACACCTGCAACAACACAAACAACGTACCCAGTATCAGGGTAACAAACACATACCTGCGGTATGCCTGCATTGCCTTTTCTTTAAAAGATCTTTTAGCCAGTATCAGCGTTACACTGCTTAAAATCATGGCTGCTGTACTAAACCAAAATGCAGCCGGCAGTTCATAATCTACCCAATTCGACTGATTTCTCTTCACAATGTAAGCGCTGGTTAATCCCGCAAACATCATCAACATACTTCCTATTGCAATCCAGAGATTGAATTTATAAGGATGTATTCTATTTCTTTGAACCGGCTCCACTATATTCATTTTTCTACATTTATCTACCCCACTTTATCTGCATATAAGCTCAACAGCACTATCATGAGGTATAAATAAGAACCAAACATTACTTTTCTGGCACTCGGCTTATCCATTTTGATAAATAACTGAATGCTGAGCAATACCATTACCAGATTGCAGGCAAACAATACCCACAGGCTGAAACTACCGCTGATATTATAATAATACGGCAGCATGCCCACCGGCACCATGATTACACTGTACATAACCGATTGCAGTGCTGTGAATTTCGTTGGACCCTGATGGCTGGGCAGCAACTTAAATCCTGCTTTGCTGTAATCTTCGTGTGCTATCCAGGCAATGGCCCAGAAGTGCGGAAACTGCCACAGGAACTGAATCGCGAACAGTATCCAACCGCCGGGATCCGCAAAGGTTGTACCCGGAGCTGCCATCCAGCCAATCAGGCAAGGTAGAGCACCCGGAATAGCTCCCACCAGCACCGCAATAGAGTTTACTTTTTTCAGTGGCGTATATACGAAACCGTATAACAACAAACTGAATAACCCCAGCATGGCACTATTGAAGGTGAAAAAATACCCCAACATGATTACTCCCGTGATTCCACATACACCCGCAAAAGTGTATGCTTCCCGTACCCCCATTCTGCCACTGGCCACCGGTCGTTTAGACGTTCGGTGCATCAACGCATCCGTGTTTTTCTCCAGAATTTGGTTGATGGCATTGGCAGAACCTGTAATCAGCATTCCTGCAATAAATAATAAAAGAACTAACGCCAGGTCAAACGAAACACCCGGCACCAACAGATAACTAATTACCGAACTAAACACCACCATGAAACTCAAAGTGAACTTGATTAACTGGAAGTAATCCTGCACTTTGCTCGCCAGTACAAATGAACCTGACCGGCTGCTGGTATTGTTCGTTTCAGTATCCATGATCCTGTTATCGGGAGCACATACATCGCACAGTGCCATTTCAACTCCCGCTACTACACTTTATTTTAATGACCTTTTGATTCATCCGCACCCACTGGGGTTGTTTGCGGAATAAAATCTTTTCCATCTTTTCCATAATCGTACGCCCAACGGTGCACTTCAGGAATTTCGCCCGGCCAGTTACCGTGCCCCGGATTGATGGGGGTAGTCCATTCCAGTGAAGTGGCCTTCCACGGATTGGGATCGGTTACTTTACGCCCTTTGAAAATACTGTAAAAGAAGTTGAAGACGAACAACAACTGAACAGCAAAAACAATGATGGCCACTATGGTAATAAACTCATTCAAACCTGTAAACATTTTAAATGACTCCCATCCTGAATAATCGAAATAACGGCGAGGCATACCCGCAAATCCGGTGTAGTGCATTGGCCAGAAAATCAGGTACGCACCTATCAATGTTGCCCAGATGTGGATGTAGGCCAGTGTATTGTTCATATAACGGCCGTACATTTTAGGGAACCAGTGGTAAACCCCGGCAAACATGCCAAAGAAGGCAGACACACCCATTACAATGTGGAAATGCGCAATAACGAAATATGTATCATGCAGGTGGATGTCCAGCGCAGCGTTACCCAGGAAGATACCCGTTAACCCACCACTGATAAACAAGCTTACAAAACCGATGGAGCATATCATTCCCGGTGTAAAGCGGATGTTTCCTCTCCAGATGGTGGTAATCCAGTTAAATACTTTAATGGCCGATGGTACTGCAATCAACAAGGTGAGCAATACAAAGATGGCACCGAGGAACGGATTTAAACCGGTTACAAACATGTGATGCGCCCACACCAAGAAGGCCAGTATGGTAATCGCAAACATAGAGCCCACCATCGCCATGTAACCGAAAATGGGCTTACGGCTGTTTACGGCAATAATTTCTGATGCCATACCCATGGCCGGTAAGATGATGATGTATACTTCAGGATGGCCCAGGAACCAGAACAAATGCTGGAACAGGATGGCACTTCCACCCTCGTTGGGCAATATTTTACCAGCCACCACAATGTCGCTCAGGAAGAAACTGGTACCCAGGTTACGGTCGAACAACAACAATACTGCGCCAGACAACAACACAGGGAATGAAAGTACCCCCAGCACTGCTGTGAAGAACAGCGCCCAGATGGTGAGCGGTAAACGCGTCATGCTCATACCCTTGGTACGCATGTTCAGAATCGTGGTGATGTAGTTCAAACCGGCGAGTAACTGAGATACAATAAACATGGCCATCGAAACCAGCCAGAGGTCCATACCAATCTTACTTCCATCCGATGCATCACCGAGCGCACTCAATGGCGGATAAACCGTCCAGCCCCCACTGGCAGGACCTGTCTGTACAAACAAAGATGACAACAGGATAATAGAAGCGATGAAGAAGAACCAATAGCTAAGCATGTTCAGCAACGGAGAGGCCATATCACGGGCACCTACCTGTAGCGGAATGAGGAAGTTGGAGAACGTTCCACTCAAGCCTGCCGTTAATACAAAGAACACCAGAATGGTTCCGTGCATCGTTACCAATGCATAATAAAAATCAGGAGAGAGTTTTCCACCCTTGGCCCAATGCCCCAACAAATCTTCCAGGAAGGGGAAGGTTGCATCCGGATAACCCAGTTGCAAACGGAAGATTACGGAAAACAATCCACCCACAAATGCCCAAAAGATACCGGTAATCAAAAATTGTTTAGAGATGGTTTTGTGGTCCATACTAAACACATATTTTGAAATAAACGACTCATGTTGATGGCCGTGGTGGTCATCATGTGCATGGTGTGTGGTGGTTCCGTGTAACGATACTACGCTGCTCATATTCAAAAAATTAAAAGCCGGTTAATTATGGGTTTACAACTTGTGCAATAGCGGTTTGTGTAGTGTCTGCCGCAGGAGGTGTTGCAGTGGATGGATCTTTATCCGGAAACAATGCAAAGTATTCCGGTTTTTGCTTGGCCATCCAGGCATTATACTCCTCTTCGGATTCAACTACAATCACGCCTCTCATAGAGAAGTGTCCTTTACCGCACATCTGATCACATGCTATTTCATATACAAAGTTGGGATTACCCGTTCTTTCTTTCATTTGGGCTGTGGTATACTGAGGTGTAAACCACATGGTGGTTGGGATACCCGGTACGGCATCCATCTTCATCCTGAAATGGGGTAAACCCACATCATGAATAACATCCTGTGAGTGGATGATGAGTTTTACCGGGCGGCCTACCGGCAGGTGCATTTCGGTGGTGCGGATGTCGTCATGACTTTCCGGATCATCGAAATCA
>JAHBTM010000086.1 GCA_019638635.1 Ferruginibacter sp.
TCACATCCCAGTTTACATTATGTGATAAAACACCATTGGTTGATATAGTCAGATTATTAGAGATTAAATAGTTATCATTCGTTGCATTTAAATGCAAAGTACCACGCGTAATGGTGGCATTATTGTTTACCGTAAAAGCCTGGTTGTTGCTGGATACAGTAGATGCTGTAGTAGGCTTATTGATGATAAGATTATAAAATGTTGATGTATTCGCCCCACTGATTACCTGTGCGCCTGCACCATTATAATTCACCGTACCGGTTCCGGGCGTGAGCCTACCTCCGGAAATGTTCCCGCCTATGTTTAATAACCCCGAACCCGTAAAGCTAAATTCATTGTTGTTTCCCATAGAAATATTACCACCTACATTCACTGTGCCTCCATTCACAATTATTCTGACTACACGGCTGGCTGCTGAAGAGGCTGTCATCGCTATAGACCCGGCAGTGAGTGTACCGTTTCCAACATTAATTTCCTTGGTACGACTGTTGGATGTTGGTTGCTGAATATTTACCGCCTCTGAAACCGTTAAACTATTCGATCCCGAAATGGTTATGGTGTTGCTCGATGTTCCGCTTGAAATAGTCAATGATTTACACACTCCGGCGGTATTCACCGTAACGTTTCTGTTACTGGGAATCACTACATCATGCGAGGCAGTAGGAACACCCAATGACCAGTTTCCTCCAGTGTTCCAGTTACCTCCCGATGAACCGGTATATGTGTTGGTTTGACCTATACCCTGCATTACGAATAAAAGCAGCAGGGTAATGATGGGAAAAATTTTGATGGATGCCTGCGGAAATACCACGGGCAAATGGCGATTGCTTGTGTGTACGTTTTTCATTTTTATTGGATTGTTAGGACTTTGTACCGAACCGTTTGGAGGGCGCGGACTATTTATAAACGACATTTAACCGCCATTATTATTAAAAACATAGAATTTTTTCTACCCCCTTTGTATATAAATTCAATCTTTCTAATTGATTTTCAATGATTGTAAGCATTCTTAATGTCATTTATAATCAATTTTATAAATTCATAATACATTGAAAAAGTATGAATTGCAACATATTTATATATGTTTTTTTCATTGACTTTCAATATATTACATGGCTATAATAGATTGTAATTTATCAGTGTATGAATGATGCTTTTCTTCGACTCGCACAACATCCTTTTAAGTTCAGGTTGTTTTTATTGACCAAGTTGCCTGCGGCCTTTTTTTGCGGTGTACGCTTAAAATACATTGATCCCGATCGTGCAGAGGTCACGGTTCCTTTTAAATGGATCACCCAAAACCCATTTCGAAGTACCTATTTTGCCTGCCTGGCAATGGCAGCCGAAATGAGTACCGGCATTTTAGCCATGGGTTATATATATAAAGATGTTCCGATGAGCATGCTCATTGTGAAAATGGAGGCCCGGTATTTTAAAAAGGCCACCGGCAAAATTTATTTCACTTGCGAAGAAGGTCAAAGGCTTTATTCCGTTATCCAAGAAGCCAGGGCAACAGGAAAACCTCTGGAATGTACTGTACAGTCGGTCGGATTCAATACAGATGGCGAAAGAGTGGCTGAATTCAATTTCACCTGGAGCTTTAAATCCAAATCTTCCGGAAAACCGGCACGTGTGTAGAGTTATCTGTAAATTGCAGGCCCGCAACGTCGGGAAGCGATACGTCTATGGCTAAAGAATTACGAAAACAGGAAGCACTTGATTACCATGCTAAAGGAAGGCCCGGTAAAATTGAGGTGGTGCCTACCAAGGAAGCTAAAACCCAACGAGATCTCTCTCTGGCTTACTCTCCGGGTGTAGCCGAACCCTGTAAAGAAATTGCTGCCGATATTGAAAATGCTTATAAATACACCGCTAAAGGAAATTTAGTAGGGGTTATCAGTAATGGTACGGCTGTACTCGGGCTGGGAGATATTGGACCCGATGCCAGTAAACCGGTGATGGAAGGAAAAGGCGTACTTTTTAAAATATTCGCTGACATAGATGTGTTTGATATCGAAATCAATGAAAAAGATCCGGATAAGTTTGTGGCTATTGTTAAAGCACTCGAACCCACTTTTGGTGGCATCAATCTGGAAGACATTAAAGCCCCGGAATGTTTCTATATTGAGAATGAACTCAAGAAACATTGTAAGATTCCGGTGATGCACGATGACCAACACGGAACGGCCATCATATCAGCAGCCGCCTTAATGAATGCACTGGAACTCCAGAAGAAAAAAATTGATAAGGTGAAGATTGTAGTGAATGGTGCCGGTGCCGCCGCTATGGCATGCATCAACCTCTACATCTCTGTTGGCGCACGTCCTGAAAACTTCATGGTGTTCGACATCAACGGTATCCTGCACCACGGACGGACCGATATCCCACATATTAAAAAACACATTTGTGTTGATGCCAAATATGCGGGATACACTTTAGACCATGCGATGAAACATGCAGATGTATTCGTAGGACTCAGTGTTGGAAATGTATTATCGCAGGATATGATCCGGAGTATGAACAAAAATCCGGTGGTATTTGCCATGGCCAACCCCGACCCCGAAATTACATTTCCTGAAGCAGTGGCTGTTCGAAAAGACCTGATCATGGCTACCGGACGAAGTGATTATCCGAACCAGGTAAATAATGTACTCGGATTTCCATACATATTCAGAGGCGCACTGGATGTGCGTGCCACCTCTATCAATGAAGCCATGAAACTGGCTGCCGTAAAGGCATTGGCAGAACTCACCCGTTTACCGGTTCCGGATATTGTAACCCTCGCCTACAACCAAAAACAAATGTCGTTTGGAAGCGATTACATCATCCCCAAACCCATCGATCCGCGTTTACTCTCTACCGTTGCCCCGGCAGTTGCCAAAGCTGCGATTGAAAGTGGAGTGGCCCGTAAAACCATTACTGACTGGGATGCTTATGAAAGTGAATTGAACAGCCGGTTAGGACTGGAAAACCAACTGAGCCGCGCATTGGGGGCTAAGGCACGACAAAACCCCAAACGTGTGGTATTTGCAGATGCAGAAAACATTAAAATTCTGAAAACAGCCCAGCTGGCCCTGGAGGAAAACATCGGATACCCTATCCTGTTAGGAAGCGAAAATAAAATTCGTAAAATTGCGGCAGACAATTCCATCGATCTGGAAGGCATTCCCATCATTGACCCTAAAACAGACAGCTCCGAAGAAAAAAGAAAACAGTTTGGTGAACTTTTCTTTACGAAAAGACAACGCAAAGGAGTAAACCGATACGAGGCTATTAAGTTGATGAAGGAAAGAAACCATTTCGGTTGTATGATGGTGGAAACCGGCGAAGCAGATTGTATGATTAGCGGGTTGAGCCGCAATTACCCGGATACCATCCGTCCAGCCCTGCAAATCATAGGCATGGAAGATGGCGTGAATAAGATTGCGGGTATGTACCTGATCTTCACCAAGAAAGGACCTATATTCCTGGCCGATACCACCGTTAACTTCAACCCCACCGCCGAAGAACTGGCAGAAATTACCCTATTGGTTGCAAAAGAAGTGAGACAGCTCAACATCATACCACGCATTGCCATGCTCTCCTATTCCAATTTCGGGAGCAGTAATTCTGCGGAAGCCCACCTCGTTCGCGAAGCAAGGTCCATCGTAAAGAAAAAAGACCCCACCCTCATTTGCGACGGCGAAATGCAGGGAATTCTGGCCTTCAATAAAGAAATTCTGAAAGAAAATTATCCCTTTACAGAATTGATTCAGGGCGAAATCAACACATTGATTTTCCCCAACCTGGCCGCCGGAAATATCGCCTACAATCTCTTACAGGAACTCGGCGGATTCGATAGCATCGGCCCTATCCTCCTCGGAATAAAAAAACCGGTACACGTATTGCAACTCGGCAGCTCAATACGTTCTATATTTAACATGACAATGATTGCGGTTATAGACGCACAGTCTAAAACCAAAACCGATACGCGTGAGTATGTTAAGAAAAGTAAATGGTGGAAACGCAAACCGGTACAAAAATAAATTGAAGACACTAACGATTACGCATACATGAAGATACTCAGCCAAATCGGTTCTTATGCTTTAATGATCAAGGGCATGTTCAAACGCCCGGAGAACCCCAAGGTGTATTGGAAAGAATTCATGCATCAATGCTCCGATATCGGAATACGCTCCCTGGGTATTGTTTCCATCATTTCCGTATTTATTGGTATGGTGAGCACCTTCCAAACAGCGTACCAGTTAACCAGCCCGCTGTTATCTAAAACGGTTATTGCTCAAATTGTGAGAGATACGGTAATCCTGGAGTTCGCCCCTACACTGGTATGTATTGTGCTGGCCGGTGTGGTAGGTAGTAAAATTGCCAGTGAACTGGGCAACATGCGGGTAAGCGAACAAATTGATGCACTGGAAATTATGGGTATCAATACCAAAACGTATCTCATCCTGCCCAAAATTGCTGCCGCCATCCTCACCATACCTATACTGGTTATTATTGCCATGGTGTTGGGTATTTATGGCGGACGATTGGCCGGATCTATGGCAGGCATTCTGTCAGTGGAAACATTCGACCGGGGGTTGCAGGAAGGTTTCGTGCCATTTAACGTAACCTTTGCCTTGATAAAAGCAGCCACCTTTGCATTCATCATCAGCTCTATTCCCTCTTATTACGGTTATAATGTAAAAGGCGGTGCACTGGAGATAGGAAGAAGCAGCACTTCGGCTGTAGTGATTAGTTGTATATTAATATTATTGGCAGATTATATTCTGGCTGCACTCTTACTCTAACTCTGTAACATGATTGAATTTAAAAATTTAAAAAAGAGGTTTGGTGAAAAAATAGTGCTGGATGGCATCAGCCACGTAATGGAAACCGGGAAAACCAACCTCATCATTGGCGCGAGCGGAAGCGGCAAAACGGTTTTGCAAAAATGCCTGGTGGGCCTGATTGAACCGGATGCAGGAGAAATTATTTATGACGGGGTGAGCTTTACCCAAATGACCTCAGAAGAAAAAAAGAAATTACGCCAGGAAGTGGGTATGCTGTTTCAGGGTTCCGCTTTGTTCGACAGTAAAACAGTGGAAGAAAACATCCGTTTCCCATTGGATATGTTTACTAAGCAATCCATGGCTGATAAAATAATACGTGTAAACGAAGTGCTGGAACGTGTGAATCTATCCGGCACCAACCGAAAGTTTCCCTCTGAACTCAGTGGTGGTATGAAAAAGCGTGTAGGGATTGCCCGTGCCATCGTTTTGAACCCGAAATACTTGTTTTGTGATGAGCCGAACTCCGGCCTCGACCCACAGACTTCCATGGTGATTGATCAACTGATCCGCGACCTCACCCTTGAATTCAATATCACCACCATCATCAACACCCACGATATGAACAGTGTGATGGAAATTGGTGACAATATCCTTTTTCTGGTGGATGGTAAAAAAGAATGGTATGGAAACAGCGAAGACATCATCCTTTCAAAAAATGAAAAACTGAACCGCTTCATTTTTGCTTCTCAGTTTTTGCAGGATGCCAAAAATATGCGCATGATGCAGTCGGGTGAAGGCAAATGAAGTGAATCAGCCCTGGTTATATGAAAATTGGCTTAAAAAACGCATCTCCTTATCTTTGCGCCACATTTCAGAAAATCATCAATTTTTAGCATGTCAGTATTAGTCAATAAACAATCAAAAATCCTCGTACAGGGTTTTACAGGTACAGAAGGTACATTCCATGCCACACAAATGCTTGAATATGGCACTCAGGTGGTGGGCGGCGTAACACCAGGTAAAGGTGGAACCACCCATCTCGACCGTCCGGTTTTCAACACCGTATCCGATGCCGTTCAGCAAACCGGTGCCAATGTGAGCATCATTTTTGTACCTCCGGCTTTTGCTGCGGATGCCATCATGGAAGCTGCCGATGCAGGTATTTCTCTTGTAGTGTGTATCACCGAAGGTATTCCCGTTCAGGATATGGTGCGCGTGAAGCAATTCCTGCAGGGAAAAAACACCCGGTTGATCGGACCGAACTGTCCGGGTGTAATCACTGCCGACGAATGTAAAGTGGGCATTATGCCGGGCTTTATTTTCAAAAAAGGACGCATCGGAATTGTTTCAAAATCCGGTACGTTAACCTACGAAGCAGCCGACCAGATTGCCAAGGCCGGCCTGGGTATTTCTACAGCAATTGGAATTGGCGGAGACCCCATCATCGGAACTACTACCCGCGAAGCGGTTGAACTGTTCATGAACGATGATGGAACAGATGCCATTGTAATGATTGGAGAAATCGGTGGTAGCATGGAAGCGGAAGCTGCACATTATATTCAATCTACCGGAAATAAAAAACCTGTTGTAGGTTTTATTGCAGGTCAAACCGCACCTCCCGGACGCAGAATGGGACACGCCGGTGCCATTGTGGGTGGCGAGGATGATACCGCTGCTGCTAAAATGCGCATCATGCGTGCCTGTGGCATTCATGTGGTAGACAGCCCCGCAGATATCGGCAAAACCATGGCCGAGGTGATGAAGTAAGATTACACAAACCCTTCAAATACAAAGAGGCTGTAACAAACTACAGCCTCTTTTTTATTTCCGTGTGTAAACAATCAATCGCGGTATTGGGTGATATAATCCGCCAGCTTATCCTTACTGCTGCTGAAGTTGAATACATCATACACGATGATGAAATTTGAACGGTCAGTTGTAACAGGATACAACATCTTCGCCAACTCCAGTTTGTTGTCTTCGAAACTCAGTAACTCCAGCAATTCTTTCGCTTGCGCAGCAGTGAAGGCATTATCCTTAATGGCCTGACGGGCAATATTCACTTTAGTCTGATCAAATGATCGTCCGCCAAGAGTTTGTTTCAGCTGAGTAAATGAAGTTGCACTCATGGCCTGGCGGTGAGGCTGATTCCATCGATCATCATACTCATAATAGTCGTCATCGTCATCATGCTGATAACGCCCGCTGCGATATACGATGCGCTCCTCATCCGTAAACCCACGTCCAAATCGGTTGATGAATACATCGGTATGAAACCCTCTTCTCAACTGAACATAACCCTGATACAATAAAGTGCCGGCATTGCCCATACCGAAACCGCCACCACGGCCGTTTCTACCGGTATATACTTTTATTAAATAACGGCCGGCAGACAAATTGTTCAGGTGAATGGAACGATCCCGGTCACGGCCATTCAGGTAATAAGCACGCCCGTTAAGGGTAACATATGAAATATCTTTCATACTGCTGATACTGAGACGGGTAGTGTGTGTTTGCGCTGATAATACCAAAAAAGCAAACATTGAAATCATGAGTGTACATATCTTTCTCATAACAATTGATTTAAAGTGAACAATGCATTTCGCCGTGTGACCTTACCCTTCGAATGATGTAAACTATACACGCCTCAATATTTTGTTAAACAAAAAAGTGCACGGCAAAATATGTAATCTTCACTTAATTTCATTGTACATATCCGGCATAAATTTTTTAGTCCGGTATAAAATGTATCAGGATGAAAAAACTTTTCCTCATTGGGTATTTATGTGCCCTATCCCTCACCGTTATATCGCAGCGAAACAATGATTTTGAAAATCTGTGGAAAAAAGTAGCCGATTTTGAACAAAAAGGGCTCACTGCAAGTGCGCGAACAGAAGTACAACAGATTCATCGTTTGGCCTTGTCGCAAAAGAACGAACCACAGCAACTCAAGTGTGCGATGTATTTGATGAAATACCGCAACATACTCGAAGAAGACAGTGATGCTTCCAACCTGATGTATATCGATAGCCTGATTTCGAAAACACCCGGCGCAGCCCTGCAGGTTTTATACACCCTCAAAGGAGAACTGTTGGAATCCTATATCAAGAACAACCTGTATGCCATAAGAAACCGTACAAGAGTGGCAGTTACACGAAACGAAAAAATTGAAACCTGGAGTTTGCAGGAACTGGCTGATTCAACCGATGCCGCTTTTCAGATGTCGCTTCACCCTGTTCAACTCCTGCAATCTACACCTGTAGAATCGTTCATGGATATTTTGCAGGAAGGGAATGCCCGTTCCTTAAGACCAACACTTTATGATTTGCTGGCCCATCGGGCGTTATCCTATTACACCTCCATACACTCCCTGCTTACAGAACCTAAAGACATTTTTACCTTAAGCCAGAACGAATTGTTTGCACCGGCAGAAACATTCATGCATTACACATTCCCAACCGCTGATTCATCCGCACCTTATTACAGAGCAGTTGTTTTATTTCAAACTTTACTTAAAACCCATCATAATAAAAACCAATCAGCTTTGGCTGATGCAGACATCAAGCGCTTGTATTTCTTCAAACAATATGCAGTGCATGAACAGGCGGATGCATTGTACCTGCAGGCGCTAATGAATTTGGAAAAAGCCCACACCGCTCACGCTGCAATAGGTGGCCAGGTGCTGTATTTGCAAGCGCTTTACTATTACCATCGCGGCAGCAAAGCGAACCTTGAAACACAACCTGAATTCACCATGGATTGGGTAAAGGCAAAATCAATAGCTGACGAGGTTATAAAAAAATATCCGGGAACTACCGCTGCTGATGACGCCTACAATCTTACCGTCAAAATTGCCATACCGGACATTCGAATGGTTACGGAGGAGACGCTCATCCCGAATCAACCGGCACTGGCGCTGGTGCGATACAAAAACGTATCAAAAATACATTTCAGAATGATTCCGCTAACCGAAGCGGAATGGAACCA
>JAHBTM010000087.1 GCA_019638635.1 Ferruginibacter sp.
ATCCTTTCAGAATCGTTGCGAATGTCTTTGTTTTAGGAGCATCCATGTTGATGTCTTCCAACACTACGATGGCATTTTCTTTGGCTTTGTACGCCAGAGCACTCATCTTGGCCAGATCTTTCACTTTACGATTCAGTTTGATATCGTATTTGTGCGGTTTAGGCCCGAAGATGGTACCACCCCCTTTGTATAACGGGTTACGCAGGTTCCCTTTACGGGCACCACCGGTACCTTTTTGCTTGTGCAGTTTGCGGGAAGAACCTTTCACTTCCATACGGGTTTTCACCTTGTGTGTACCCTGACGCTGAGCAGCCTGATACTGCTTCACTGCGAGGTAAATCACATGATCATTGGGTTCAATACCAAAGATTTCTTCCGGAAGTTCAAGGGTTCTGCCGGTTTTTTCGCCTTTCAGGTTAATTATATCTACTTGCATATTATTTCTGTATTAAAACGATGGAACCATTATGGCCAGGAACTGAACCACTAATTAATATGTAATTTTTCTCTGGGAAAATCTTTACCACTTTCAATCCTTTCATTTTCACGCGATCGCCACCCATGCGGCCTGCCATGCGCATGCCTTTGAATACACGGCTGGCATCAGAGGAGTTACCGATAGAACCCGGTGCACGCTGACGATCGTGCTGACCGTGCGATTGCTCACCTACCCCACTGAATCCGTGGCGCTTTACAACACCCTGGAAACCTTTACCCTTGGTAGTACCAACCACTTCCACATCTTCACCTTCCGTGAATATGTCAACCGTGATGGTTTCACCAACGTTTTTATCCATTTCGCTATCGCGGATTTCTTTGACTACTTTTTTAGGGCTTGTACTGGCCTTGGCGAAGTGATTTACTGCTGATTTGGTGGCACTCTTCTCTTTCTTTTCACCAAATGCAATCTGGAGGGCATTATAACCGTCGGTTTCAACGGTTTTCTTTTGTGTAACAACACAGGGGCCGGCTTCAATGATGGTCACTGCGGTTTGCTTACCGGTGGCATCAAAGATACTGGTCATCCCAATCTTCTTTCCAATAATACTTTTCATTGTATCTGTTTTATACCCAGCGCTCCAACCAGTGGAGATAGGTGTTCATATTTTTTCTTCTTTTAAGAACTTGGCTGAGGCCTGCCCCGTAAACGGAGGCGGTTCATCATGCCTTAATCTCAACATCCACACCACTCGGCAGGTCCAGTTTGCTTAACGCATCCACGGTACGGCTGCTGCTGGTGTAAATGTCTAACAAACGCTTATGCGTGCACAATTGAAACTGCTCACGTGCTTTCTTATTTACGTGAGGTGAACGCAAAACGGTGAAAATTTTCTTGTGCGTAGGCAATGGAATTGGACCAGTAACTACGGCACCCGTGCTGCGAACGGTTTTTACAATCTTTTCAGCTGATTTATCCACCAGGTTATGGTCGTAAGATTGCAACTTGATTCTGATTCGTTGTGACATATGTAAAGAACTTTAAAATTCCTTTTTTTGAATTGGAGTGCAAAGGTAAGGGTACTAAATGAATTGACAAAAGAAATAAAAGAAGTTTTCTAAAAATATTTCGAGGGGCAGCACAAGCTCAACATGTATGGCATTACATTTGCCCACTTGAATACTTTTCCTGTATGAAAAAGGTACTGATTTTACTGTTGATGTTTCCATTGCATACTGTTGCTCAATCCTTTACACTGGATGCCTATGCCGGTTTTAGCGGTTACCAGGGTGATTTGCAGGCTAAGCGGTTTTCGATGGAAAAATCACACCCGGCCATTGCACTTGGGGGCTCCTGGTTGATTACCCCACATATTGCATTGCGCGCCTTGGGTACGCTCACCAAGGTGGAAGGCAGCGACCGGGCATCTGATGGCACACTTCGCAACCCAAGAAACCTGCACTTTACCTCGAGGATTCTCGAAGCCCAGCTTTCAGGCGCCTACTTCCTGTTTCCGGCTAATGAAAAAAAATGGTCGCCGTATGTTTTTGCCGGACTGGCCGCATTTCATTTCAATCCCTATACCCAATCTTTCAATGGTGAGCGAATTTACCTGCAGCCGCTCGGTACTGAAGGGCAGAACCTCACCAGCTATCCTGAAGTGAAAGAATATAAAAATGTTCAACTGGCTGTACCGTTTGGGTTTGGAGTCATGTTCCCGTTGACCGATCGAGTGCAATTGGGTGCCGAATTCGGATTGAGGAAATTATTTACTGATTATCTGGATGATGTTAGCGGGGTGTATGCCGATTCTACTATCCTGGCCAATAACCGCAGCCCGCTCGCCGCGCAAATGGCGTACCGGGGAAATGAGCTCAATGGCAATCCGCCCTACCCTGTAGCAGGTTCTCAAAGAGGAAATCCCGCCAATAAAGACTGGTACTATACTACAACCATACGTTTGAGCTACTCATTTCAATGGAATAATAAAAAAAGTGTCTTAGGAAAAACCGGTTGTCCTGCATGGTCGTTTTAAACTGTACGCCTATCTATACTATAATGACGATAGGATGGCTAAAACCCAAATTAATCTGCGCGTACCACACCCCCAGAACTTTGTTTGATTTCTGTTTGAGCTCCTCCGGAGTGGTGCACAGAACTTCCACTACTGGCCTGGGCTTTCAATTGAACACTGGCGTACACTTTCGCTGTGGAGCCGCTGCTGCTGCGTACTTCTGCAGTTTCAGACTTTAATGCAGCAGCATCAATTGTGCTTCCGCTTGATGCCTTGGCTTTCAAATTACGTGTTCGCCCTTCAACATCCAGCTCAGCACCACTCGATGCTTCTAACGCTACTTCGGGCGCATCCACACCTCCACTTATAGCTGCGGCACTCGAAGCGTCCAACTCTATACGCTCGTTATGCTTCAAAACGTTGATGATGTCAACTGTAGCTCCGGAAGATGCGGCAATTTTTCGTATATCCGGTGCCGTTATATACACTTTCATATGTGCATCGTCTACACTGGTTAGATCTAAATTTACTTTCAACCTGCTGTTACGCACCTCCGTTTGTATATACCGAATAAGATTATCATCGGCTTCTACACGAACCGATAAAGGGCCGTTCGATACTTCTGCCTCTATTCCTTCACTCACTTTGATGCTTTCAAAAGCCGAAACGTTTCTGTTTTCTGAAACAATGTTTCCGCTGCCACGCTTGAAACTGCAGGCACTGAGCAACAGCGCACCGGTAATCATCCAGATGGCGGTATTCAAATAGTATGCTTTTTTCATACCCGCAAAATATTTACTTTTTATGTATCGGCTCACAATAATTTACAGGCGGTATATACGTGCACTATGCGAATTGTTTACCTTCGCATCACCATGCACGAAAAGATAATTATCCTCGATTTCGGCTCTCAATATACCCAACTGATTGCCCGGGTAGTGCGAGATGCCCGGGTGTATTGCGAAATCATCCCCTTTAATAAATCCATTTCTTTTTCCTCAAACCTGAAAGGAGTCATTTTGTCCGGCTCACCTTGTTCAGTGAACGGCGAGCAACCACCAGAGGTGGATGTATTGAGCCTGGCAAAACAATTACCGGTTTTGGGTATTTGTTATGGCGCTCAACTTACCGCCAAACAATTGGGCGGACGCGTGGAGAAAAGCGACAAACGGGAGTACGGGCGGGCTATGCTGTCTGTCAAAACCAACGGTAAACTATTTGCCCATATGCACCCGGAATCTCAGGTTTGGATGAGCCACAGCGACAGTATTCAGGCCTTGCCGGATCAATGTACTGTAACCGGAACCACGAACAGTATACCCGTAGCAGCATTTCAACACAACGAGTTACCACTGTATGGTTTGCAGTTTCATCCGGAAGTGTATCACTCTACTGAAGGCAAACAACTTATACGCAATTTCCTGTATGCCATTTGTGGTTGTAGTGGAGACTGGACCCCGGGTCATTTTATTGAAGAAACCGTTGACGCACTAAAAGCCGAACTGAAAGATGCGCAGGTAGTCATGGGCTTAAGCGGTGGAGTCGACAGTACCGTAGCTGCCACCCTCATTCATAAAGCCATCGGTAATCATTTGCATGGCATTTTTGTTGACAATGGTTTGTTGAGAAAGAATGAATTTGAAGAAGTACTTGAAACATATAAAACATTAGGTTTAAATGTAACCGGTGTAAACGCACGCGATAAATTTTACAGTGCCCTCAAAGGCAAGGTATTGCCGGAAGATAAGCGTAAAGCCATTGGAGCATGCTTTATTGAGGTGTTTGATGAAGCTGCACACCGGATTGAAAATATCACCTACCTCGGACAAGGAACTATCTATCCGGATGTGATTGAATCTGTTTCTGTTTCCGGTCCGTCGGTCACCATCAAATCACATCACAATGTGGGCGGCCTGCCGGAAACTATGAAACTTAAACTGGTGGAACCTTTACGCAGCCTGTTTAAAGACGAAGTGAGGGCCATTGGTATGGAACTGGGCATTCCTTCGTCTATGCTTAACCGGCACCCTTTCCCCGGTCCGGGACTCGGCATCCGCATCCTGGGTGAGGTTACACCGGATCAGGTACAATTATTGCAGGAGGCTGATCACCTGTTCATTGAGGGTTTGAAATCATATGCTTTGTACGACAAGGTATGGCAGGCAGGCACCATCCTTTTACCTGTTAAAAGTGTGGGCGTTATGGGAGATGAACGTACCTACGAGCATACGATTGCCCTGAGAGCCGTAACTTCGGTAGATGGTATGACAGCGGATTGGGCACACCTGCCGTATGATTTTATGGCAGATGTTTCTAACCAAATCATTAACCGGGTGAAAGGCATTAACCGGGTAGTGTACGATATCAGCAGTAAACCACCCGCCACCATTGAATGGGAATAACAGATTACCTATGATGAAGTATTTTTTGTGTGTATGTTTTATTTTTTTATTAGCTCCTGCAGTTAATGCCGGCACTATTCAAAAGGACACAACCGGAAAAACTTTCCGCGTTGGGGTATTTGCTCCCATGTACCTGGATTCAGCATTCAATGGTAAAACCTATCGGTACGGTAAAAATTTCCCGAGATATACTTTTGCAGGACTGGAATTCATTCAGGGAGCCCAAATTGCATTAGACAGTTTGCCTTTGAATGGGGCTCAAATTGAAGCTACTTTCTTTGATACGCAGTCTGCAGATTTCAATAATCAATTAAACAATGGAGCATTCCATTTACTCGACCTGATCATTGGTTCTGTCCGTGAGATGGACTATAACCTACTCTCGGCACTGGCTAAAAAGAACAACATTCCATTCGTATCTGTTACGTATCCCAACGATGGCGGTGTTACCTCTAATCCGTTTTTAATGATTTTGAATTCAACATTGAAATCGCATTGTGAATCTATTTACAGTTACCTGTTGCAACAGAACAGTAGCCATAAAATTGTTTTTTGTACAAAATCTGGAGCGCAGGAAGAACGTGTGATGGAATATTTTCAGCATTTCAACAATCCCGACGGTAGTCCGTTAATGGAAATGCATGTCGTTCAGATAGATCAGGGGACCGATAAATTATTATCTATATTAGACAGCAACAAAAAAAACATAATTGTAGGTGCCAGTTTAGACGAATCCTTTGCCAAGCAATTAGGAAAGCAATCGATGCTTTGGAATAAAAAGTATAACATTAAACTGATTGGCATGCCTAACTGGGATGGCATTTTCAACCTGCGCAATGCTAAAAACAATCCTGATTATCCTGTGTATTATACCAGCGCATATTACAATGCGAAAGACGATGAGTACAGTGCTTTATTAGAAAATGCGTATCAGCAAAAATTTAAAGTATCTCCCTCGGAATATGCACAGAAAGGATTTGAAAGCATTGCGGTATTTGTGAAGATGCTTACTGAACACCCGAATGATTTCATGAGTTATATTAACCATGCCGGCTACAGGGTGTTTACCCATTTTAATTTCAAACCGGTTAAAGTTACCGATCAATCAAAAATTCCGGATTATTTTGAGAACAAACACCTGTATTTCATGAAATCGGAAAACGGAAAAATAACAAGGGCCTGGTAAAACATTTATGCGTTTACGTTAGTAATAAAAATACCCGGCACACATCAAGATGCCGGGTTTAAAACAACGCATGCAAACATCGAAATAGTTATTGAAAGTTTACTCTGCTTCAAAGAAGTCAACTACTCCACTCTCAACATTATATACACCACCTACAATGCTCACCTTACCTTCTGCTACCAGTGTGCGGATGATTTCACTCCGTGCCTGAATGGCCTGCATGGTTAAGCGAACATGATGGATCGTTACTTTGTTTACAAATTCGGTATTTGAACCGTTACGGTTTTCCTGTACGGATGTTTCCTCCACAATGGCAGGTTGCACTTTATGCAACAACCCCGTCAGGCTTCCTAATTCCACACCATTACAAGCACCCACAATAGCTCCACATTTAGTATGCCCCAACACGAGGATAATTTTAGTTCCAACCACTTTGGTTCCAAATTCCATACTACCCAAAATATCATCATTCAGAATATTTCCGGCAATTCGGATGCTGAAGATATCTCCCAGCCCCTGGTCAAATATCAGTTCGGCCGATGTACGGGAATCCATACAACTTAATATAGTAGCAAAAGGAAACTGACCTTCCTTGGTTTCGTTAACCTGTTGCAGCAGGTTCCTGTTGGCTTTTAAATTTTTTACGAAACGCTCATTACCCTCCTTTAAAATCTGAAATGCCAGCTCAGGTGTTAAACTGCTTTGTGTTTCTTTCGAGTGTGTATACATAGCTAATTTTTTATTTTACTGATGATTTAATTTTGAGCACGAGGTTGGTAAAAAACGTCCCACTCCTGATGCTTCCATTTATTCCTGCAATATAATTTAACTACTCAAACTAATAGCAATACTATCTTTTTTAATTGTTAAAATTTCAACTATAAATCATTTACTATTATAACTACCTTTGTATAAAGGCATTAGACATGGAATTTAAATTATCCTTTCCCATTAATGAATCAGTGTATATTAAAAACCCCGATCATTCAGATATCGGCCGAAAAATTATCAAACACGGAATTGACCTGATCAACGAGTTAGGGTTTGAACACTTCACTTTCAAAAAACTGGCCATTGAAATAGGAACCACGGAAGCTACTGTGTACCGGTATTTTGAAAATAAGCACCGTTTGCTTTTGTATATCATTTCCTGGTACTGGTTTTATCTGGATTATTTAATGGATTATCGATTGCAGAATATGCACGATCCGAAAAAACAGTTGGAAGAAATCATACAAATCCTCACCCATGAACTCCCGGAGAGCAGCGGGGGGTTAGACTACAACAAGAAATACCTCAACAACATTGTGGTGGCTGAAAGCAGCAAGGTATATCTGGTAAAGGAAATTGAAAGCATCAATCAGGAAGGTGTGTTTAAAGCATATAAAGATTTATGCAGAAAAATGGCCACTGTAATGCTGGCCTATAACCCCACTTACAAATATCCGCATTCACTAAGCAGTACCATTGTAGAAACGGCTCATTATCAACAGTACTTTGTACAATATCTTCCAAGGCTTACAGATGCCAACGATGCAAACAAAAAAGAATATGCCAACGTGTATCTGACTGACTTGCTTTTTAAGGTACTGGGATAATCTTTCATTGCAACAACAAAGTCTGATAATGAAAAAAGCCGCTGAAATTTCAGCGGCTTTTCTGTATGTGGAAATAACCATTATAAAATAGCTACTTTACCGGTTTTAATTCTTCGTCCATTCCTATCCGTTAGTTCCACCCAGTAAATGCCCTTGCCCATATTGCGCAGGTCTACTTTCATTTCCTGGTATGGTGCCAGTACACTGTATCGCTTGGTGTACACTCTGGATCCTTTTGCATCAAAGATGTTCAACACTGCTTCAGTATTGAAGTTGGTGGTGTTCAAACCATTTACAGAATAGTAGCTCACATTGAATTGTCCGCTATTCGGACTAGGATAAATAAACATCTGGTCAACCGCTGAATCACCAATAGCAATGGAGTTGGTAGATTCTCCTACACAACCATTGGCAGCCGTTGCGGTAACCGTATATGTGCCCAGTCCCTGAGAGGTTACCATATACGTGGCCGAGGTAGCATTCGGTATTGGTGAACCATTGAAGAACCACTGGTAAGCAGAGGCTGGTCCGGGTACCACATTCGCAGTTAAGGTGGTGGTTAAACCGGGATACAGTGCTGTTACACCTGTACCACTTACGGTTACTGCAGGAACAGGGTTTACATTCAATGTAGCCGCAACAGATGTTGCTACACCACATGGAACGCCGGTTACTACCACACGATATTGATTACCATTGATAGACGGGGTAACATTCGGAACCACCAGGCTTGTACCGGTGGCACCTGCAACAGGAGTAAAGGTTGCACCGCCATTGGTACTTACCTCCCACTGGTATGACAATCCTGAACCGGATGCCGTTACACTAAAAGTTGCATCATCATCAATACAAGTA
>JAHBTM010000088.1 GCA_019638635.1 Ferruginibacter sp.
GTGTAACAACGTGTACCAGTTAAATTCAACATAATGATGACAAAAATATTCGCCTTTGTTATTTTATTGATTAGCGGTGCTTTGAGCCTTCAGGCTCAGGAATGGTCACGCTTTCAGGGTGCAAACGGAAAGTATGGATATAAATCTCAGCAAACCGTTATGATTGAGCCTTTGTATGATAATGCCGCCTTTGTATTTAGTGAGGATATGGCGCCTGTTAAACTCAATGGAAAGTGGGGATATATTGAAAAGAGTTCGAAGAAAGTTGTCATTCCCTTTCAATATGACAATGCGTATTATTTTAAACAAGGAGTTGCTCAGGTGAAACTGAATGGTTCCACTTTTTATATAGACAAGAAAGGAAATCGTACCGAAGGGAGTTCATCAGGAGATACTGCTCCTCCATCTTCTACTAAAAAAGATACCATTCCTTCTGGAACCGATAAGAAAGGTTATCCGGGAGAAGAAGAGTTTGAGAAAGGACTGGCAGCATCCAATGCGCAGAAGTATGAGGAAGCCATGCAATGGTATTTGAAATCTGCTGACAAAGGGGTGACCGGTGCCATGCATAATATCGGATCGTTCTACTACAACGGTCAGGGCGTAGCGAAGAATAACTGGAAAGCTTTTGAATGGTATAAGAAAGCCGCCGATTTGGGCCGGGCCATTTCGATGCATAGTGTGGGTTTGATGTTTGCCAATGGCATCGCAGTGGAGTTGAATTATAAAGAAGCACATCATTGGTATTTGAAAGCTGCCAATGCCGGGTATGTAGAAAGCATGCATAACCTGAGTTTATTGTACTATCATGGACAGGGGGTTGCTAAAAATGGAGCGTTAGCATATCAATGGGCAAAAAAAGCAGCCGACAAAGGTTATTTAAGTTCGGTTTTTAATGTAGGTGTAATGCATCGGGATGGGACCGGCGTTCCGAAAAACACAGAAGAAGCTAAGAAGTGGTTTCAAAAAGCCGCTGCACAAGGGCATACAGAAGCTCAGAGAGCATTGAATGATTTGGCAAAACCCAAGCAGCCGGCTGCTCCAACATTCGAAAAAAAATACAACAAAACCGGAATCGTGAAAGGTGGCCGGATTAAAGTGTTTAATGGTGCCTATTGGGGATTTACAGATGCAATGGGGAAGGAAGTAATTGCCCCACGTTATACAGATGCATTCGACTTTAGTGAGGGGTTTGCGTCTGTGAAAAAAGGTTCAACCTGGACGTTTATGGATACCGCCGGAAAGGAAATTATACCGGCGGTGTATGATTTTATTACGGGGTTCAGAAATGGCTTTGCTCAGGTGCGTAAAGGGATTGGGTCAGGTGCTACATGGGGCTTTATCAATACAAAAGGTGAAGAAGTTGTGCCTTTGAAATATGAAGTGGTAGACCATTTCTATCAGGGAAGAGCAAAAGTATTTGCCAATAGGAAATATGGATTTGTGGATGAGCAGGGGAAGGAGATTGTGCCCTTGAAATATGATGATGCATTGTCTTTTGCAGAAGGTCGAGCAAGGGTGATGGTAAATCGAAAAATCGGGTATATCGATTTGTCTGGCAAAGAAGTCATTCCATGTCAGTACGATCAGGGCACGTATTTCAAAGACGGTAAAACCAAAGTGAGTAAAGAGGGCCGTACTTTCTATATCAATACTGCAGGAAAAGAGGTGCAGTAGTTCGGGTATTCATAATCCGGCACGCTTACGTCAACGAATATACGCAGATAAGAGGTTCAATAGAGTTTACGGGCTTTTAATCCTTGGGGAATAAACAAATCGCCTTCGTCGTACATATTGATGTACAATGTTAAGGTGTCTTTACTGCCATCCCAATAAATCTTGTACCGGTCCATTAATCCAATACCGTCAAATCCATTGGGTGTTTTGAAGGCACAACAACTTCCGGCTCTGTGGTATTTCACTGTTTCACCATTTGGCCCCAGCAATGCGTTCAGAAACCTGCGTTGATTATCCGGCCCCATAGATTGCAGGGCTCCTCCCACATCAATTGAAAAATCGGGGTCGTAACCATATTTGGGATTCTCAGCCTGTTTTAGCAACAGGTAGGTATAGTTGTTGATCAGCACAATGGGTTCTTTGCGGTTGTCTCCTTTTTCACTAAGGGTGATTTTTTTGGAGGATGAACATGCTGAGCTAATCATTATTAAAGTAGCTACCTGAACGATTTTATAGATGTATGTATACATACCGGGTTCTTTTATGCGAGTTTAAGATAATACATTCCTGCAATGTTGCCAACTCAGGAGTGTATACCTTTTCTTATTGATTGATTCATCTCCATCAACAAAACCTTCACTTTCGTTGAGGGTTGTGTTTTTTAAGGGACAGGTTGTTGATAAAAATCAGTAGTAACAGAATTCCTGTGAACACAACCGCTACCAACATTGCGTTGAGGGACACCTTGGCATACCCCAAAACATTTACATCTATAAATGGATACGGATAAAAATCACTCAAATATCCTCTAATGATAATATAGATTAAATAAACCAACGGGTAGAGCAACCATTTTCCAACAGATGAATATGTGATTCGATGGGTTCTGCCGTACATAATCCAGAATAACCCGGTGGCGAGTGGTACAACTGAATGTAATAATTCATCCACTACTTTATTCAATCCTTCAGGGTTCCACAAAGGCCGTAAGATAACCTGATAAATCAATCCAACGACCAAGATATATGCTGTGATGGGGATAAGGGTAGTGGGAGTATGATGCAGTAGCTGTGTATTTGCTCCTTTCATCCAGAAAAACAACCATAAAAAATAAATGGCTACCAGGCTGTTGGTTAAAATAGTGAAATAGCTAAAAAAGCGTATAGTCGTTTCCGTTGTGTTTACTGTCGAACTTTCAAACATCAATTGAAACTGGGTGGTAACAGCAAACAGAGCTGTTAACCCAATCAACAGAGAAAATATTTTTTTTGTGTACATCCCTATGTGGATTTTATCTGGCAAGCTTTGATGTTATGAAAATGGTTGTATGGCAGGCACCTGTGCATAGTGTTCCGGAGAAGTTGGATCGGCATCTGACCTGAAGTTTTTATGGATAGTCCATGCGGTTAACGGTATATCGTTGCATGGGGTGTCCAGGATTTTTTGGATATCACTTTCCTTTAATCCGGTTGAAATCCATTCTGCTGCCTTCGTTTCAGTGAGCATCAGGGGCATCCTTTTTTTGGAGTTGTGTATTTGCGCCATCCATTCATTGGCTTCGGTGGTAACAATGGCAAACGTATCGATGGTTTCTCCCGTTTGTTGATCGGTCCAAGGTTGCCATACTCCTGCAAACAGCAAATAATCTTCGTCTTGCGAAGTAATGCAGTACGGTATTTTCTCAGGCTTTTTTTCTCCTGCATGCGTTATATGCCGCCATTCAAAAAACCAGGATACCGGAAGAATGCAACGCCGCTGTAACGCAGCCTGTTTAAAAAGTTTGCTGGTCAGTAATTTTTCTGCCGTAGCATTGAGGGTTGGAATACCTTTTTTTCTGGACTCTATGAGTTCTTCGGCGTTTTTAATCCAGAGCGGGATGAATTCCCAATGGGCAATGGCACATTCAGTATGCTGATTTGTTCCGGCACGGATGATTTCTACCTGCTCATATTCAAAACCACTGTGCAGCGCACGCAGGGGTACTTTCGTTCCATAGGCTATTTGCTCTTCACGGATTCGAACATGTTTAATTTTCTTTACATCATATCCCAGATAATAACACACAGATTTTATGTATTTATTCATCAACAAGATAAAAAAAGCCATGAAACAATGTTCACGGCTTTGCACTTATGTTTTATTGTGTTGATTTAAGGCAATGTAGCACTCAGTAAAAAGGTTTGTGTGTTCACACTGTCTTGTATCCCCATAAAGTCAATGCTCAGGATGGTGCTGTTCTCAATCAGCCCATAACGAGGGGCATAATAGGAGTTGATATCAGAGAATAATCCGGTTACAGGCGTACTGATAGGCGGTGTGCCCACCACAGCTGAAACCGTAGTTTTTACATGCCGCACACCTGAGTAGTTGTTTCCGCGAACTGTTCGTGAGGCATTGGATGCTACCATCTGGTTGTTCAGGGTTACGCTGAGCGGAACCGTAGTGCCACCGAAGTCAACATTAAAAGTGTATGGACCATTGGCCCATGTACCTCCGGTGTTTACATAATCTTTCAGGTAGAGGTTGGTGATTGGGTCCACCATTGTTCCTAAACCGCTGAGTGTCAACTGGGTGTAATAATCATTGCCACCGGTAACGGGGGTAATGTTGTAGTAACTGTTCCCGCCGTTGGAATTGGTAAACACTTTGTAGGATTTTCCGGCAACCATCGTATCTCTGTTGGTGGCGGTTTGGGTGAAGTTTTCTTCGGGAGTGATGGGATTATTGTTTTTAAATGCGTAATTGCGGATTCCACCTGTGGACGTATCCATGTAGGAAGTGCTACCGGGGGGTGGATTGCCGCTGCCATCATCGTCTTTTCCACAGGAAACACCGATAAGGGTGCAAAGGGAAAGGTAAAAAATTGCCTTTTTCATTGTTTTTTTAAGATTTGGAGCCTAAGTTCTGCTTTTTTTTGGAATTTAATAATTTTTTTTCTCTATCTTTGCGCTCCCAATTTATGGCCAAACAAGCATTAATCAAACAAGACGGAATCATCATTGAGGCATTGAGTAATGCCATGTTTAAAGTGAAGTTAGAGAACGGGCATGAGATTCTGGCCACCATATCGGGTAAAATGAGGATGCATTATATCCGCATTTTACCGGGAGATAAAGTTGGGGTGGAAATGAGTCCGTATGATTTATCACGCGGACGAATCATTTTCCGTTATAAATAAAGTATTAAATCACCGGGCATCCGGAATTGAACAACTGATAAATAAGCAACAATGAAGGTTAAAGCATCAATCAAAAAACGCAGTGCCGATTGCAAGATCGTGAGGAGAAAAGGGCGCCTGTATGTGATTAACAAAAAGAATCCCCGTTACAAGCAAAAGCAGGGATAATTTACTTTTAAACTAAAGCATCAATTATAGCATATGGCACGTATTGCCGGTATAGATTTACCAAAACAAAAAAGAGGCTTGATTGGCCTTACCTATATTTATGGTATCGGCCCGTCTACAGCAAAATACATTCTGGACAAAGCCAACATCGATCTGAATAAGAAGGTGAATGAGTGGAACGACGATGAGCAAACTGCGATTCGTAACATCATTGCCGGCGAGTTCAAAACGGAAGGTGCACTGCGCAGTGAAACTTCGATGAACATCAAGCGTTTGCTGGATATTGCCTGCTACCGCGGATTGCGTCATCGTAAAGGTTTACCGGTTCGTGGACAGCGTACACGCACCAACAGCCGTACACGTAAAGGAAAGCGTAAGACGGTTGCAGGTAAGAAAAAAGTAGCTAAGAAGTAATACAACATGATTTACCGGGTTCATCCCGGTAATCTTGTACATAGGCCAGTAATATGTTTTATACTTCCGGATAGCGATTGGCCGGCAGGAGGAAGATAAAACCACTGATTGTTCAGTGAAATGTTTAACGATTACCTATTTAAAAAGTTATGGCAAAAGCACAAGGCGCAAAAGGAAAAGCCGCCGCAAAGAAAAGGGTTGTAAAAGTTGACAATTACGGTGATGCACACATCGTAGCCAGTTTCAACAACATCATCATTAGTTTAACCAACAAGCAGGGTCAGGTTATTTCCTGGTCTTCTGCCGGTAAAATGGGTTTCAAAGGAAGTAAGAAAAATACTCCATACGCGGCTCAAATGGCCGGTGCCGATGCTGCTAAAGTAGCACTGGATGCCGGTTTGAAGAAGGTGGATGTATTTGTTAAAGGTCCGGGTAGTGGTCGTGAAAGCGCCATCCGTTCCCTTTCACAAAACGGTATTGAAGTGGTAATGATTAAAGACATTACCCCGCTGCCACACAATGGCTGCCGTCCTCCTAAGAAAAGAAGGGTTTAATTTTTTATCAGCCTACATGGCTGATGATTCATTTATAAACAGGGTGTATCATTCATTTTAAAGGTCTTTATAATGATGCATCGTCACCAAAAGACCTACAATTCAAATTATGGCACGTTATACAGGCCCCAAAACCAAAATCTCCCGCCGCTTTGGCGAACCGATTACGGGAAATGGAAAATGGCTGACCAAAAACAGCAATCCTCCCGGACAACACGGCGCAAACAAAAAACGTAAAACACTGAGTGAATACGGTTTGCAGCTGAAAGAAAAACAAAAGGCAAAATATACGTATGGCCTTTTGGAAAAGCAATTCCGCAGAACATTTGATGAAGCCAGCCGTAAAAGAGGTGTTACCGGTGAAAACCTGATTAAACTGCTTGAAGCACGTTTAGACAATACCGTTTTCCGCTTAGGTATCGCCCCCAGCCGTCAGGCAGCCCGCCAGTTGGTAAGCCACAAGCATATCACTGTAAACGGCGAAGTGCTGAATATCCCGTCTTACAGCTGTAAGCCCGGTGATGTAATCGGATTGAAAAACAAAAGTGCTGTGAACGCTTCTATTACCGGTTTTGTACGCGGAAAGAATCCGAAGTTCAACTGGATGGAGTGGAATGAAACTGAAATGAAAGGTACTTTCATCGCCTATCCTGAAAGGGAGAGCGTTCCTGAAAACATCAAGGAACAACTGATCGTGGAATTGTATTCTAAGTAATTCTGAGCGATTGATTAGAAACGATTTTCACCCACATTAAAAACTAAACAATAAAATACCAATGGGCATTTTAAACTTTGTTAAGCCAGATAAAATTGTTCTTCAGAAAGCAACTGATTTTGAAGCACAATTCGAATTCCGTCCCCTCGAACCGGGTTACGGTGTAACCATCGGAAACGCTCTGAGAAGGGTTTTGCTGAATTCTCTGGAAGGGTATGCCATTACCGGTATCAATATCGTTGGCGCTGACCACGAATTTGCTACCCTGAAGGGTATTACCGAAGATGTTACTGAAATCATCCTAAACCTGAAACAAGTACGTTTCAAGTTGAAATTGGATCAGGATGTATCTTCTGAAAAAGTATCGCTCTCTATCCGCAATAAAACTGAATTCACAGCCGGTATGATTGGTGAAGCTTCACCCATGTTTGAAGTGATGAATCCGGAATTGCTGATCTGCACCATGGATAGCAGCGCCAAACTGGATATCGAAATCACTATAAGCAAAGGCCGTGGGTATGTTCCTGCCGAAGAGCAAAAAGAGAAAAACAATCATTTTGGTTACATCCCGATGGATGCTATTTACACCCCCATCAAAAATGTAAAATACCTGATTGAAAATACGCGTGTAGAGCAAAGAACGGATTTTGAAAAGCTGATTATGGAAGTGGTTACCGATGGTACCATTCATCCGGAAGAAGCCGTAAAGCAGGCAAGCCGCATCCTTATTCAACACCTGATGATCATCACCGATGAAAACATCACTTTCGATACTAAAGAAGACAAGAAAGAGGATTTGGTTGATGAACAAACACTGCAATTGCGTAAGATGTTGAAGACACCACTGGAAGATCTGGATCTTTCCGTACGTGCTTTCAACTGCCTGAAGGCAGCTAAGATTAACTCTCTGAGCGAGCTGGTTCAGTACGAGCAGGAAGATTTGATGAAGTTCCGCAACTTCGGTCAGAAATCTCTCAGCGAAATTGATTCAGTTTTGCAAGACAGAGGACTGAGCTTCGGAATGGATTTAAGTAAATTAAAACTTGACGACGAGTAATCATTACCGTTAGAGAATTAACAATCATTATCAGTAGTCTGTAATTCCTGACACGGTACAGACGAATAAAAACAACAGTCATGCGTCACGGAAACAAAAAAAACAATTTAAGCAGAACCGCCTCTCACAGAAAGGCGTTGTTGATGAACCTGGGTTGCCAGTTAATCACGTATAAGAGAATCACCACCACCCTTGCAAAAGCAAAGGCGTTGCGTACATACATTGAACCACTCATCACTAAAACAAAGCATACTGAATCTAAAGAGCAGATTATGCACAACCACCGCTTAGTGTTCAGTCACCTGAACGATAAATCAGCGGTTAAGGAACTGTTTACAGTGGTAGCGCCTAAAGTTGCCGGCCGTCCGGGTGGATACACTCGTATCATCAAACTGGGTGCACGTGT
>JAHBTM010000089.1 GCA_019638635.1 Ferruginibacter sp.
AACGCTTGTCATCTCCCCATTCAAATATATAATCATGTAACAGGGTTTTATCCAAATGCAGGCGATCTGCGGCAGGCATTACAATAACCGGCGCCCATTCCACAACCGTACCGGCTGAAATAGGAGTAGTGGTAAACACCCCCCGACCTTTTTGATGGGTGGGCGCAATGAACAGGGTTTCTATCTGCATCTTCACAACTTAATTTGAATTCAGTTAACTTGCATCATCTCTTTCGAAAGTAATAAGATTCAGCGGATGTTGCCTGAAATGAACGAAATTTCATTGCAAGAACAATTTGAAGAAATCATTCGTGGTGAAGACCAACTGCGCATCAAAGAATTCCTCAACAGCCAGAATATCAGCGATGTTGCAAACCTGGTGTATGAAAATCCTGAATTCGAAACACAGATTATTTCACACCTTTCTATTCACCGAGCAGCCAGTGTGTTTAAAATCCTTGACATTGTTGAACAGAAAAGAATCATCCACAACCTGCCGTCTTTCAAATCAGCGGAGCTGCTGAACGAATTACCGGCGGATGACCGTGTGGATTTTCTGGAGGAGCTCCCCAATAGTGTAATGCGGGATTTGTTGAAAACCCTGAATCCGAAAGAAAGAAAAATCACCCTTGAACTGCTGGGCTACCCTGAAAACAGTGTGGGTCGTTTCATGAACCCGGACTATGTGTATGTGTATGCCCACAACACAGTGGAAGAAGTACTGTCTACCGTGAGAAAGGTAGCCCACAATACCGAAACGATTGATGTCATTTACATCATTGATAAAAACGGGGTGTTGTTGGATGACATTCGCATTAAAGATTTCATTCTGGCTGAACCGAGTACAAAAGTATCTGATATGATGGATGGCCGTTTCATTGCGCTCAGTGCCACCGATGATCAGGAAGTAGCGAATGAAGTGTTTAAGATGAATAATCGTGTAGCCTTACCCGTTATTGATCAGCAAGGCGTGTTGCTGGGTATCGTTACCATTGATGATGTATTGTGGATTGCCAGCGAAGAATTCAGTGAAGACATACAGAAAATCGGTGGTACGGATGTACTCACAGAGCCCTATCTCGATACGCCTGTGTTTAAACTTGTTCAGAAAAGAGCCGGATGGCTGGTGATACTATTTCTGGGTGAAATGCTGACAGCCACGGCCATGCAGTATTTTGAATCTGAGATTGAAGCTGCAACGGTACTGGCATTGTTTATACCGCTAATTATGAGTAGTGGCGGAAACAGCGGTTCACAGGCATCCACACTCATAATACAGGCTATGGCGCTGGGGGAACTAACGGTGAAAGACTGGAGCAAGGTATTGAGGCGTGAACTGATTTCGGGCTTAGCGCTGGGCACATTGTTGGGTGGCATTGGTTTTATCCGCATTTTCTTCTGGCAACAACTGCACATTTTTGATTATGGCATCTACTGGGAACTCGTAGGTTTCACCATCTTTTTCTCCCTTCTCGGCATTGTGCTTTGGGGAAGTTTGATAGGTTCGATGTTGCCCATTTTTCTTAAACGATTGAAATTTGACCCGGCCACTTCCTCCGCCCCGGCTGTAGCCACACTGGTAGACGTAACAGGCATTGTACTGTATTTTTCTGTTGCCTATTTCTTCCTGAAAGGAACCCTGTTGTAAAGTATCCGGCCTTACCGTTTTAACAAGGCGTGCCGTTGGCACCCATCCACGGTAAAATTATCCATTTCTCCCCACCCATCCTCCCCACTACCCCTATTTACCTTCCAATTCCCATCCATCATTGATTCACCTAAACACAATAACCCGTTTACAACTCTAATCATCCTGTATCACCCTCTACCACTACTTTATAACTTTTAAAGTTTCCCCTTGGATCCATCTATGTAATTTATTTAAAATCAATTATCTGTAACTCAAATTCCATGAAAATAAGTACGGAAAAACTACCTTAGAGAGCAGGAATTTGATTAATATTGCAAATTATTTTTTCCCAAAAAAACAAGCATACACTATGTGTGGAATTGTAGGATACACCGGCCCCCGCCAAGCTTACCCTGTGGTACTGAAAGGATTGAAAAGACTGGAATACAGAGGATACGACAGCAGTGGTGTGGCATTATTGCACAATGGAAAATTGTCTGTTCATAAAAAGAAAGGGAAAGTAGCCGATCTGGAAGAAGAAATGATTGGTAAAGACCTGACAGCCCAAATAGCTATCGGGCATACACGCTGGGCTACCCACGGCGAGCCGAGCGACCGAAATGCACACCCGCATCTGTCGGCCAGTGGCAAATTGGCCATGATTCACAATGGAATCATTGAAAACTATGCCCTGATAAAGCAGGAACTCTCCAACAAAGGTTACACATTCCACAGTGATACGGATACTGAAGTGTTACTCAATTTTATTGAAGACATCCAGCAAAACAACAACTGTTCGTTAGAAGAAGCAATCCGCATCGCGCTGAAACGTGTTACCGGCGCGTATTGTATTTTACTTGTACACCAAGACAATCCGGATACCATCATCGCAGCCCGCAAGGGTAGTCCACTCGTAATTGGCATAGGCAAGGGTGAACACTTTTTAGCCAGTGATGCATCGCCCTTTATTGAATACACAAAAGAAGTAGTGTATGTAAACGACTACGAACTGGCTATTGTGAAACCGGATGAACTAATCCTTAAAAATTTAGGGAATGAAAAAGTAACGCCGTACATACAACAACTCGATATTGAACTGGCTGCTATTGAAAAAGGCGGGTACGACCATTTCATGCTGAAAGAAATTTTCGAACAACCCAGCACAATTTACGATTGCTTACGGGGAAGGTTAGACGCATCTGCAGGAACCATTACCATGAGCGGTATCAGCGAGCATATTGAGCAATTAAAAAATGCACCACGGATTATGATTATAGCCTGTGGTACCAGTTGGCACGCAGGATTGGTGGCTGAATACATGATTGAAGAACTTTGCCGTATTCCTGTAGAAGTGGAATACGCCTCAGAATTCAGGTACCGGAACCCGATTGTGAACAAAGGTGATGTGATTATTGCTATTTCACAAAGTGGTGAAACAGCAGACACCATTGTAGCGTTGGAAAAAGCCAAAGAAAATGGTGCCTTCATTTTTGGTGTAGTCAATGCCGTGGGCTCTTCCATAGCACGTATCTCACACGCCGGCGCCTACACCCATGCCGGCCCTGAAATTGGTGTAGCCTCTACAAAGGCCTTCACCGGACAACTGGCAGTACTTTGTATGATGGCTTTGAAAATTGGAATGAAAAAAGGCACTATTTCCGAAGAACGGTATAAGAAACTCCTGGTTGAGTTATCCGATGTACCCGAAAAAGTAGCTTCTATTTTAAAGAATGCAGATGAAATTAAAACCATCGCCGAAAAATATAAAGACGCCAATGATTTCCTTTTTCTCGGACGCGGATACAACTTCCCGGTTGCACTGGAAGGCGCTTTAAAACTCAAGGAAATTTCTTACATCCATGCAGAAGGTTACCCGGCTGCAGAAATGAAGCACGGGCCTATTGCACTGGTAGATGATACATTGCCTGTAGTATTTATTGCTACCAAAGATTCCTACCATGAGAAAGTGGTGAGCAATATGCAGGAAATTAAAGCCCGTAAGGGAATGATTATTTCTATCATTACTGACGGCGATACGGTGAGCCCGGGTTTAAGCAACGATTACTTCTCTATTCCCGAAGCAGATGAAATTGTAGCGCCTATTTTAAGTGTTGTACCTTTACAATTGCTGGCATATTATGTGGGTATTCTGAAAGGAATTGATGTAGACAAACCCCGTAACCTCGCCAAAAGTGTAACGGTTGAATAAACAGAACGGATGAATATTCTTCATACTTCACCACTGAATGAACTGGGATACCATTTTATTGGTACCCGATATCTTCCGGAAGGAAAAGATGAATACTACCTGCGTAATCAACAACAACCGTATGAGCGATTGTACAGAAATCTCCAGCCGATTGAAATTGATATTTTAATCCGCAACAACAATACGTCTGATAACTGGCAAAACATCCTGGTGACCGATGGCTTTAATGCCAACCAGGTAAGGAACTGTAAATTTTTCGGGTTAATCCGCATTGGAAAGCTTGACCCTGTTTATCGTGAATTTCATAACCTGCGCGTACCGGTGGGCTTGTATAACAGTACCATCATCAGTTCTGATATTGGCGATAATGTATGTATAGACCACGTCAGTTACCTGAGTCATTACATCATTGATGAAGATGTCATCCTGAATAAAATCAATGAACTCGCTACTACCGACAATGCCAAATTTGGTAACGGGATGCTTAAACAGGGTGAAGAAAATAAACAGCGTGTACGCATTGAGGTTTGTAACGAAAATGCAGGCCGTGCCATCATTCCGTTTGAAGGCATGCTGCCGGGCGATGCGTATTTATGGAGCAGACACCGCGCTGATCATGCATTGCAGCAGAAACTCATCGAACTAACCGAAAACCAGTTCGATACGCGACGCGGTTTTTATGGTGTGATTGGAAAACGTACGGTTATTAAAAGCTGCAGGATTATTAAAGATGTGATGATTGGCTCCGATGCCTATATTAAAGGGGCGAATAAACTGAAAAACCTCACCATCCGCAGTGATGCCGACCGTAAATCTCAAATCGGGGAAGGTTGTGAACTGGTGAATGGAATCATTGGGTATGGTTGCCGTATTTTTTATGGCGTGAAAGCCGTGAGATTCATCACTGCATCCCATTCACAACTTAAATATGGTGCTAGACTAATCAACTCGTATCTCGGTAACAATGCTACTATTTCTTGTTGCGAAGTGCTCAATTCATTGATATTTCCGGCACATGAACAACACCACAATAACTCTTTTCTGTGTGCCGCATTGTTGATGGGACAAAGCAATATTGCCGCCGGTGCAACCATTGGCAGCAACCACAACAGCCGGAGTGCAGATGGTGAAATCATTGCCGGTAGAGGTTTTTGGCCAGGACTGTGTGTGAGCCTCAAACACAATTCCATGTTCGCTTCATTCACCATCCTTGCAAAAGGCGATTACCCGGCTGAACTGAATATCCACATTCCTTTCTGTTTAGTATCGAATGATGTAGCCAACGATCAACTGATAATTCATCCCGGGTATTGGTTCAGATATAACATGTATGCACTCGAACGCAATGCATGGAAATATGTGGAACGAGATCGACGAACAGATAAAATCCAACACATCGATTACGATTATCTGGCACCGGATACCATTCAGGAAATGGCAACGGCCATTGAATATCTTGAAACCCTTACGCCCGACGATAAAGATATCGCGCGTGTACAGGGATTTGAAAACGCTAAACGAACCGTGGTGATTCTGAAAGTTAAAGACACCATACGATTGTTTAAGGAGATGATTCGCTTACATGCCGCCCGTTGCCTGTTGCATCATTTCTCTGCTTACCAATTTAAATTTACTTCATTCGAAGCCTTCAGGCAATCTATTCCTCACACCACGCCCGCTCCCAAAATTTGGGTAAATCTGGGCGGACAACTCATCCTGAATGATAAAGTACAACAACTCATTCAACGCATTAAACAGGGTGACATCCGTAACTGGGGAGAAGTGCACAGTTGGTATATAGAGGAAGGAGCTACTTATTACTCTGATAAACTTGAACACGCCCTCACCGCCTGGCTGTATCAGGATCAAAAAACCATTCAACACTTCAATGAGGAAATGCTCAACCAATTGCTGAATGATGCGCTGGACCTGAAACAAAAAATGACCAACGACATTTATCTCTCGCGTGCGAAAGATTATTCCAACGCATTCCGGAAAATGGTGTATGAGAGCGATGCAGAAATGAATGAAGTGAACGGCAGCATGGAATCCAATGCATTCATCCAGTTGCAATATCAAAAAATGGAGGAATTAAAAGCAGCGGTAGAGCAGATGCGCCACCAACTCAATCTACAGGCTTCACAGAAAGTATCGTAACGCCAATTCATAGCCTTTCAATCCAAGGCCGGTGATTACACCCGCACTTTGTGCCGAAACATGCGATAATTTTCGGAACTCCTCACGGTTATGGATATTCGAAATATGCACCTCCACCACGGGTGCGGTAATGGCCGCCACAGCATCCCCAATGGCCACAGAGGTGTGCGTATATCCGCCCGGGTTGAAAATGATGCCATCGGTTTTAAATCCATATTGATGCAGGGCATCTATCAGCTCCCCTTCTACATTGCTTTGAAAATAATGAAAGGTAACCTCAGGATATTGATTACGGAGTTGCTGCAAAAAAACATCAAAGGATTCTGTTCCGTACAGGTCGGTTTCGCGTTTTCCCAGCAAATTTAAATTGGGACCGTTGATGATGGCAATCTGTTTCATACGTGCAGGCATTTAAAATTTCATCGAATCAATAAACTGGTCGAACAGGTAACGGCTATCGTGCGGACCGGGGGTGGCTTCCGGATGATACTGAACCGAAAATGCTTTCTTATTCTTTACACGAATTCCTTCAATACTCTGGTCGTTCAGGTTTACATGTGTTATTTCTATGTGCGCATTCTGCTGGACGGATTCAGGATGTATTCCAAAACCGTGGTTCTGCGTAGTGATTTCACTTTTGCCGGTGATGAGGTTCTTAACGGGATGGTTCAACCCTCTGTGCCCATGGTGCATTTTGAATGTAGTTACTCCATTGGCGAGGGCCAGTAACTGATGTCCCAGGCAAATACCGAATAGCGGTTGATCATCTGCCAGAATTTGTTTTACGGTTTGGATTGCATAATCCATGGGTGCAGGATCTCCCGGGCCATTGCTGATGAAATACCCGTTGGGTTGAAAAGCTTTCAATGCATCATATGTTGTTTTTGCCGGGAAAACTTTTACATGTGCACCTCGCTCCACCAAACACTGGAGGATATTTCTTTTCACTCCAAAATCCAGAACCGCCACCTTCAGGGAGGCTCCCTTTTCGCCTAATTCGTAGGGTGTTTTTGTTGAAACCACTGAGGCCAGTTCCATTCCATGCATCGATGGTACGGCGGCGAGTTGTTGTTTCAATTTTTCCATCGGTGTTCCGTCTGAACATACGAGGCAATTCATTGCTCCGGATTTTCGGATGTGGGCAACTAGTGCGCGCGTATCTACCCCTTCAATGGCAACAACGCCTTGTGCCTCAAAATAATCCTGAAGAGAATCCTTCGATTGAAAACGGCTGAATAATGCTTCGAGATTTCTGGCAACTACCGCTTTTACCTTCACGCCATCACTTTCCACATCCTGATCCAGTACACCATAATTTCCAATGTGGACGTTATTCATGATTAATACCTGCCCATAATAACTGGGATCGGTGAATACTTCCTGATAGCCTGTCATGCCGGTGTTGAAACAAATCTCTCCTGTGGCGATACCTTTTTTACCAAAAGCTTTTCCGTAGGCAACGGTACCATCGGCAAGTAATAAAACAGCGGTTTGTGGTTTTTCCATTTTGGTATTCATTGTGCAAATATGGTTATAAAATACTGACGTTAGAGTAAAAGGCATAAAAAAAGCAAACGTATGAGGTTTGCTTTTTAAATGTATTCATTAGTCGTTCATCTTAGGCTTCTTTTCCTCCCTTCAGTTCGTCTTGCAATGCTTTCAGTTCATCCATCTTACCATCAGCAGCCAGTTGGGCTTGTTGTGGCCAGGTGGTAGGATCAGCCGCATTAAAACTTCCTTCAGAGGCATCCAGAATCGCTTTGATTTGTTCAGGTGTAGAAGCTGCGATATCAGCGAATGTTGCCAAACCTGCAGCTGCCAGTACTTCAGCAGCTTTCGGACCAATTCCTTCAATCAGTTTCAGGTTATCGCCTTTAGTAGTGGCCTTCTTTTTGGCACCACCGGAACGGCGTGTTTTCTTAGCTGGTT
>JAHBTM010000009.1 GCA_019638635.1 Ferruginibacter sp.
CATAATTGCGGGTACAATCAACATTAATTCCACACATGCTGCACCGTCTTTATTTGAAATACAGCGTATCATCAATCAAACAGGTGGCGGCTCCATTTATATCAACAACTCCAGAGGATTTAACTTAACACGCGATACATTAATAGCCGATATCACCCTGGTTGAATTCGGAAGTAGCAATTTTGGAACATTATACAATTGCGAAATCATCGGCAACACATATATCAGTCCTGCTACCAATTCAACGAACGGATATCATACCTACGTTAGAAGTTCCGTGTTTAACGGAGAGGTGCGCCATTACCTGGCTTCAAGCAACAATTACTATGATTCTGATGCAGGTACCGGCAATGTGTATAATGGACTGGTTAGATATGAACGAACCGGTTCCGGAACATTCTCCATTGGTACAGTTCAAAACACATACAACGGCGATGTAACATTGGTGGATAATAACGCCACCATTGCCCGCGCATTGTTTTCTGCTCCCTCAGGTAGTTCATTGTCAATGAGTGGCAATACCATCAACTTCCTTACATTGAATACTCCACAATTGGTAGTGAATGAAGATGTGCGGATAAACAATACACTTACTTTTCAATCGGGTAAACTCACCACCGACCCACTAACGCCTAATGCCAAAATTATATTTAATGATAATGCCTCACACACCGGCGCTTCTGCTGCAAGTCATGCAGTATTGACGGTACAAAAGGAAGGTAACGATGTATTCACTTTTCCTGTAGGTTCCGGTGTGTTGTATGCTCCTGTAAGTATAACTGCACCGGCTTCGGGCAGTGCATTTTCTGTTCAGTACATTCCAGAAAATCCGGATGATGCATCTCTGGATACTTCGAGCAGGGCAGGTACGTTGCAAAAAATTACAGGATTTGAATATTGGGAGATTACACGTGATGCAGGCACTTCAACACCCACACTCACTTTTGCATTTAATGATCCCGCACCGGGAGTTGCTAATTATATCACGGATCCTGCGAGTGTACGTATTGCCCGCTGGACCGGCAGCTTGTGGGAGGATAAGGGCAACAGCGCATTTACGGGATCTACCTCAGGAACGGTATCCTCAGCAACCGGTAACAGTGATTTCGGATTTTTTACTTTCGGTACAACCAATAGGGATACCAATCCGTTCATGACGCAAGCATTCGTGTATTATCTGGATTCAGATGGTGACGGATTTGGAGATGTGAATAATTTCATCACCTCCGGAAACCCTACACCGCCTGCCGGTTATGTAACCAATAGCCTTGATTGTGATGATACACAATTCCTCTACACAGATAATGATAACGACGGTTACGGTACCGGATCTCCCGCACCTTGTGGTGTTGCTAATAATACAGATTGTAATGATGCAGATAACAGCATCTACCCAACCGCACCTGAATTGTGTGATGGAAAAGACAATGATTGCAACGGACAAATTGATGATGGTGTTGGAGCTACCTGGTATTTGGATGCGGATGACGACGGATTCGGCGATGCCGGTAATGCTTTGATCGCCTGCAATCAGCCTGTGGGATACGTTTCCAATAGTCTGGATTGTGATGACAACAACAACCAGATTTATCCCGGAGCCACAGAAGTGTGTGACGGTGTAGATAACAACTGTAATGGTCAGGTAGATGAAGGTATCGGTACAGTATGGTATGAAGACAGCGATGGAGACGGATTTGGTAATGCAGATGAAACATTAACGGCCTGTGCGCAACCGACAAACTATGTGTCTAATGCACTGGATTGTAACGACAATGACAATACCGTTTATCCCGGTGCACCGGAATTGTGCGATGGTAAAGACAACGATTGTAACGGAACGATTGATGATGGTGCCGGAACGATAACCTTCTACAGAGATGCAGACGGTGACGGTTTTGGAGATGCCAATATAACGGCTACAGCCTGCAGCGCACCTGCCGGATATGTAACCAATGATGATGATTGTGACGATTCAGACAACTCTGTGTATCCCGGCGCTACTGAACTCTGCGATGGAAAGGACAACGATTGCAATGGTCAGGTAGATGATGGCATTGGTGCAACCTGGTACATAGACTCAGATAGTGACGGGTATGGGGATGCCAACACCTCTGTAGTTTCTTGTACTCAACCCACAGGTTTTGTAACCAATAGCCTAGACTGTAATGATACAGACAACACGGTTTATCCGGGAGCACCGGAGTTGTGTGATGGCAAAGACAATGACTGTAACGATTTGGTAGATGACAACGCCGGTACGTACACCATTACAGCATCTGCAAATACCGGTGGAAGTATTTCACCCAGTGGAAGTGTTTCAGTGGGTTGTGGAGATGACCAAACATTTATCATGACGGCTGACCCGGGCTTTGTAATATTGGATGTGTTGATAGATGGAGTATCTAACGGAGCCATCTCATCCTACACATTCAATGATGTAAGTACAACCCATAGTATTGAGGCATTCTTTAGTGCTATAGGTACGAATGATTATACCATTATAGCAACAGCCGGAACAGGCGGTGGTATTTCTCCATCAGGAACATCTACGGTTCCTCAGGGAAGCAGCATCACCTACACCATCACAGCCGACCCATGTTATGCAGTGAGTGATGTTTTAGTAGATGGTAACTCGGTGGGTGCAATAACTTCCTACACATTCAACAATGTAAACACCAACCACACCATTGAAGCCAGCTTTGCGTACATACCGGCTCCTGGGCCATTTACAGGTGTAGTGAATGTTTGTCCGTTTGAAGGAACTACACAACCACTCACCTACAGTGTGCCGGATATGCCGGGAGTGATTTCGTACAACTGGGTTGTGCCTCCAACAGTAACCTTACTCAGTGGCCAGGGAACCAACAGCATCAACCTGACCATCAACAATGGTTTTGGAGTGAGTGCAAACAAACAGTTACGTGTATACGCAGTTTGGCCATGTGGAAACAGCGATTTATCCATTTACTATTTGCAGGCACAAGCACCTACCACACCGCAGCCTATCACCGCTTCAACCGATAATGTATGTGAGTCTATTGGTTCAGGTAACATAGGAATTACTTATACCATTCCAAAAGTAAACGCTGCAACATCGTATACATGGACGGCCCCTGCCGGCGTAGTATCTGTGGTTCATCCAAATGGTGCAGGAGAAAATGATACGGTAGTGGTTGTTACATACGGGTCAGCCTTTGCAGGTGGCACTATAAGCGTTCAGGCCTCAAACAATTGTGGTATCAGCGGAGTGCGTAGTTTGCCGGTTCAACGGAATAATCCATCCACTCCGGGTTTAATCAGTGGTCCGGTGAATGTGTGCGAATATGTAGGTACTTCAGGGGCACTCGCCATGTATGCGGTGATTAGTGATCCTTCCATCACTGAATACATCTGGTCGTTACCGTTAGGCGCAACGGATGTATCAGGACAGGGCTCCGCGCAAATTTCATTTAGGTATCCTGCAGGATACACCGGTGGAACCATTTCTGTTACTGCCGTAAATGGTTGTGGTAGCAGTAATCCAAGGATGTTAAGGGTTAGCACATTGCGTCCTGGCGCTCCGGGTGGTGTTACCGTTACGGCTACACAAACTTGCCCGAACAGACAATTCACCTATAGCCTGGAAGCCATGCCATCCGGTAGTACATCGGTGTTATGGACCGTTCCCTCTGGGGCAACTATCTTAAGTGGACAAGGCACAACGAGTATTGTGGTGTCATATCCATCCTCCGCCCTGGCCGGTACCGTAACTGCCACGGGTGTAAATGGATGCAGCTCCGGAAATACGCGTATCGTTCAGGTGAAACTACCGGAGTGTGCAGCTTCCGGTGATGCACCCGCATACGTACATGCACCTACACTCAACAAAGAGCTGGAAGTGTCAATATTCCCTAATCCATCCAACGGGGCATTTAATTTCCTTACACGTACCAACAGCAATGAAAAAATGCGGCTCTCCATTACCGATATACAAGGAAGGAAAATGTCTGGAATCAATATCCTGCCTAATCAAACCCATGCATTAGGTGCGGATCTCAAACCCGGTATATATTTCGCAGAAATTATCCAGGGAAATCAACGAATCATCAGAAAAATCCTGAAACAGTAAATAGAGCTCTATGATCACAAGAGGCTGTCTGTATATGGCAGCCTCTTTTTTTTACTTTCTGATGGCATAAATCAGCTCATCCAGAAACACCCCATTTTTAAAAACATTTCCAATGATGTGTGCCTCTTTGGTAAAACCTGCTTTTTCCAATACCCGTTGTGAGGCAATGTTGTTACCATACGGTCGCGCATAGATGCGGATGATATCAAAGTGACTGAAAGTATACGGCACCATTTCACGTATGGCCTCTGTAATGATGCCATGCCCCCAATAACGCTCACTCAGCCAATACCCCAGTTCTCCGTTCTTACGCATAACATCTTGCTGTAAGTGAATACCAATGCCACCTGCAGCAACACCATCCACCTCAATCGCCAGAATGCGCGAGGGCGAGAACGATAGCGCCATATCTATGAATTGCCTCGCATGCGCCAGTGTATAGGGATGCGGAAACTGATCCGTCATGTATTGGGCAATGTGTATATTATTGGCATGATGCGCCAGGCTCTCCGCATCTTCTGCCTGCCAACTTCTCAAACGGAATAAAGGTTTCATACAACAGAAATTATAAATGTTCTATTGAATTTTTTAAAAGAGTTACTATGGTTCATGTATCAGTTACCGGGTGCAATGTAAAGAATGTAATGGGTTATTCATTTCTTTCAAACTGACGCACAAAGCGCCACACTTCCTGCGTGGCATCCAAATCGCGACTGGTTTTGCCCCACATGGTTTTTTTTTCAGCACCCGGCCATGAATGTCCGCCACCAATAATTTTTATCAATGCAACCTGATGCCCGTGTACACCTCCTGTGTACAAAATGTGTTGCGCTGTTACACCGTCTTTACCATTCACATCCTCCCACATTTCTGTAACCGGTTCCGGAGCACAACCATTCGCCTTTGCCCAAAATTCAATAACGTCTTCAATGCCCTTAGAGGTTTTGTTTCCTTTGTACGGATTAATCGGGTCTTTCGTACCATGAATATGCAACACCGGAATAGGCGTGTCCGGCATACATTCGTTGAACATTTTAACCGACATAGATCCTGTAACCGATGCAATGGCAGCAAATCTTTTGCTCCGGCAGGCCAGCAGGTAACATAAATAAGACCCATTCGACATGCCCACCGCATAAATTCGTTTTTGATTAATCGCGTATTGAGCTGCAATCGTATCTATCATTGCTTCCAGGAATGCTACATCGTCCACATCTGATCCCATCACCTTTCCATAGTTCCAGAATCTACTGCCAGTAAGCTTTTCCCTGCTTCCATTCGGATATACTACAATGCAATTTGCGGTATCCGCCAAAGGCCGAAAATTTCTGTGCCGCGCTGCGTAGGCACCATCTTTCCCAAACCCATGTAAGTTTATTAGCAGGTTAGCCGGTTGCAGTGGATCATACATAGATGGAACATATATCCAATAACTTCTTTCCAGGTTTCCATATGCCAGTGTTCGCTTTTCGAAAGTCTGTGCATGCATCTGCATCGTCATACATAACATTAGTCCGGTTAGGTAGGTATACATGGTATGGAAATATGCTGAAAATAAATGTACAATTCTTTGCCTGAATAAATGTATACCACCTATACAATCATTCATGGAATGTGTATACATCAGTTTAAGCACTATGGGCTATCATCAACAGGTTCCATGTTCAACATTTGTTCCGGCCATCTGTTACAAGTCCGGCACAAGCCCTCCACACCATGCCTCACCGGGCTTTTCACGCCTGTCCGGCAGCCTTGCATCCATAGTACCTTTCTCAACAGTCCTCTAAAAACGTGTATGCATTACCGTTATTTATAATCATTTTTACATACTCAACGGATGCGTTCACATGTGTAGCATCTTGATTATGGCAAGTTGATTTTATTTTTTTTCACTGCACCCGCATTTTTTATTGCCTAACTCAATCATATTTAATATATTTAACATAAAACCTGTCAATTATGAACTTTCAAACAATGAACAAACAAAGAAAATGGATGCTTATAGCGGCGGCTGTAGGCGTAATTTCCATGTTTATGCCTTGGATTAAAATTTCCATATTTGGAATGGGCGGAAGCCAAAACGGTATGCATGGAAATGGTATTGTAGTTTTTATTTGCTTTTTAGCAGGCGGATTGATTGCCTTTTTGGGAAATCAAGAGAAGTCGCTGGATCAGTCGAAGTGGATGTTAGCCATTGTGGCTTCAGCATTAGCAGCCTTATTGATGATCATCAATTATTTCCGAATAACAGACAACCCCTTTACAAGCGGAATGATCAGTTTCGGATTTTATCTGGCATTGATTGCCGCCCTGGCACTGTTGGTAGTGACCATTATATTCAGAGATAAATCACACAACTTTAAGGAGGGGTTAAATGAATGGAAGGAAAAGATTGAGGACAAAACCAAAGGAAACCCTTAAACAAACACACGCAAGCGCTCCCGGAGCGCTTTTTTTTATCCGCTTAAATCCATCACCTTTGTGCTATGAAAAATATTTCAGGTATTCGCACAGAATATATGCTTCAAACACTCGATGAACATGATGTACAGGCAGACCCCATTGAGCAATTCAAAATTTGGTTTCATGAAGCACACCAAAGTAAGATTGAAGAAGTGAATGCTATGACCCTTGCCACGGTAGATGCCAATCATCATCCGCATGCAAGGATTGTTCTTTTGAAGGGTGTCGACGAACAGGGCTTCACCTTTTTTACCAATTACAATAGCCATAAGGGCCAGCAATTAAGCGACAGCCATCAGGTGGCGCTCGTGTTTTTTTGGAAAGAACTGGAACGACAAGTACGCATAGAAGGGAATGCATTTCGTTTAACAGACGCTGAAAATGATGAATACTTTTTATCACGTCCGGAAGAAAGCCGAATTGGAGCATGGGCCTCGCCACAAAGCACAGTAATTTCAAATAGAGCCTTGCTCGATCAGCATGTAGAAGAAATTAAAAAAAGATTCGAAGGCAAACAAGTAACCAGGCCGCCGCACTGGGGCGGATACCGTGTAGAACCCACCCGTATTGAATTCTGGCAAGGGCGCCCCGGAAGATTACACGACCGTGTACAATATGAAAAAATCAGGAACGTGTGGGAAATTCATCGCCTGGCTCCGTAAAACAAAAAACCGAAATGAAAGAATCATTCCGGTTGTTGAAGGATAAAATTCTCTTCAGATTATTTTTTTGCGTCTTTCTTTGGAGCTGCTTTCTTCGCAGCAGGCTTGGCTGGTCTGGCCTTGCCAAAACTACCCGCAAAAGTTTTTCCTTTTTTGGTTTTGATATCTCCGCGTCCCATATATGGAAGTTTAAGTGTTGGATTAAAAAAAGCAAGACACGAAAAGGCGCCTTGCTTTTAATTCGTTTGTAGGGGAATTACAACTTAGCTGACAATTCCTTTCCAGCTTTGAATTTTGCAACTTTCTTAGCCTTGATTTTGATAACCGCACCAGTTTGTGGATTGCGGCCATTGCGGGCAGCTCTTTTAGTTACAGAAAATGTACCGAAACCTACCAGCGTTACTTTGTTACCGCTCTTCAAGGTTTTGGTTACAGCCTCAATAAAAGAGTCCAGTGTAGCGTTCGCTTGTGTTTTGGTGATGCCTGCATCATCAGCAATTTTTGCAATTAATTCTGCTTTGTTCATAATAGTGAATTTGAATTTTTTTTAGGTGCAACAAATATAGATGGATTTCTAATTGCACAAAATATTTTTTTTTATTTTATTCACATCCACCGAACGGCTGAAACCTTTGCCGAATCAAGGTTTGGGAGAAATGCGGGTAAGTAAAAATACGATACCCATACAGGCTTGTCCGCTGAAACCCTTTACTGTACTGCATTTAAGCGCATTTATCTGAAAGTGCTGTATTGGCGGGGTTTTCGAAGGAATATATATTTCCGGCGAAATGACAAAACAGTCGTTTTTTTGTTTTGCACACTTAGTGAATAACTTTCATCAAAGATCGAAAGGCAATGAAGCGCCCACCCCATGTATCCAGGCCCTTTTGGCGCATTGTGTCGGCATGTATATCTATATAACGCTGGTAATCGGATTCGGTGTTTGCTTTATACTGCACAGCAAAAGTTACCCCTTCTTCATCCTGCGGTTCCAGCAGTTGCAATAGGGTGGCATCGTGAAAGCAGCCCGTGGCCAGTATTTCAGGGATGTGCTCCTCTTTCAGCCATGTCAGCCAGTCAGTTGCAATGTCAGTTTCAACTTGTATGGTTACGTTGTAAATAATCATGATTTCAGGTTTATTTCAAGATAGGCCGGACAATGATCGCTGTGCTTTACCATCGGATAAATATCTACCGCAACAATCAACGACTTCAGGTTTTCTGTTACCATAATATAATCAATTCTCCAGCCTTTGTTTTCTAATCGGGTAGAGGGACGTAACTGATGCCACCACGTATAATGATGCGGCTCTTTGTTCAGTACCCTGAATGAATCAACAAAGCCGGATGCTACGAAACGGTCCATCCAGGCGCGCTCCTCCGGCAAAAACCCGGAACTTTTTTTATTCGATACCGGATTATGGATGTCTATTTCATGATGAGCAATATTGTAATCACCACACACAATCAACTCTTTTCTGGTTTTTCGCAGATGGCTGATGTAATCCATAAACTCATCCAGCCATATATATTTATACTGCTGCCGCTCATCTCCCGTTGTTCCCGAAGGAAAATACGCGCTGATGATAGACGCCTTTCCAAAATCAGCACGCATCACACGTCCTTCCATATCGCTTTGATGTACACCATTTCCATTCACCACTTTATCGGGAACCGTTTTACTTAAGATGCCTACACCGCTGTATCCTTTTTTATCTGCACAAAACCAATAACTGTGATATCCCGCTTTCAGGATGGCCCCCGTATCTATATCCTGCATATGTGCTTTCACTTCCTGCAAACAAATTACATCCGCCGGATCGGTTTGAAGCCATTCCAAAAACCCCTTGCGTATGGCAGCACGAATGCCGTTTACATTATAAGTGATAATCCGCATCATTCTTCTTTTCGCAAACTTACACCGCTTCTTTTATTTATAAAATGAATTCATTGAACAGATTTTATTTGATAACAAATTGCGCGCATTAAAGGAATTGAATGCATTCTGATGCCACAAGTCTTTTCAACCACACTTAATGGTATGTATTATTTCGACTATGATTGCAGAAGCCAATCACACGCTTCTATTCAGGTTTGTGTTGAAAACAATATCCGTTGGCAATGCTTGTCATGTGCCGGCATCGGGTGCCTTTCTTCGTTATTCCCTTACATTGCTTTGTGGTGGAGGTGCCTCGTGGTTTATTGAGTGCATTCTGACTGTTCGATGGCGGTGTGCAAACTTTGCAAGGTGTGAATCCTTTTTCTGTTGCTTCAGCTATCGAAACCTGATGCGATACATTTTTTACCGTGTGGCAATTCCCGGCATGATACTTTTCTCCATAGGGTGTAATGTACACCGTTTGCCCTCTGGATGTACCCGAGGTTAGAATCAACAGTATAAGGAGCAGTGTACGCATGGTAGTTTCGGATAGATTGTATTACGCCATTAAGATACAACGCTTTTATTATTCCAATATCGGACGCAACCATCTTTCCGCTTCGTCGAGCGACATATTCTTTCGTTGTGCATAATCTTTCAACTGGTCACGGTCAATTTTTCCCACCCCAAAATATTTGCTGTCAGGATGCGCAAAATACCATCCACAAACAGACGATGCCGGAGACATGGCCAGAGATTCCGTTAGATGAATGCCGGTGGTTGCTTCTCCTCCCAACCATTCAAAGAGTTTGTATTTTTCGGTATGGTCCGGACAAGCAGGATATCCCGGCGCAGGACGAATACCCGAATACGCTTCGCGAATGAGTTCTTCATTGGTGAGCGTTTCTGCGGCACTGTACCCCCAGTATTCCTTACGCACCTTTTCATGCAGGCATTCTGCAAAAGCTTCAGCCAAACGGTCGCCCAATGCCTGCAACATGATTTTGTTGTAATCATCCTGCGCATCATGGAATTTTTTCACCCAAACATCCAACTGCTGAATGGTTACAGAGAATGCACCCATATAATCTGTTCCGTAAGTACCGGGGCGAATAAAATCAGACAAACTCAAATTGGGTTGCCCGGCAGCTTTCTTTATTTGCTGCCTTAAAAATTCTAACCGAATGACCTGGTCGTTGTTTTTTACTTCAATACTATCGGGAGCCGTTTTAGTAACTTCCCGGAAACCAATCACCCCATGCGCCTTCACCCATTTTTCTTCAATCACTTGTTTCAACAAATTGCGGGCATCGTTGTACAGCTTGGTTGCTTCCGCACCAATCACCAAATCACTGAGAATGGCTGGGAATTTACCATGCATTTCCCAGGCAATGAAAAACGGTTGCCAATCAATGTACGGCTCCAGCGCTTCCAGCGGAAAATCAGCAAATACCCGGTTGCCTATGAAGGTAGGTTTTACCGGTTGGTACCCTTCCCACGGAATAGCTGCCGGATTGTTTGACGCATCCGCATAGCTCAAAAACTGTTTGGCTGTTTGCTTACTGTTAAAATCAGTTTTTAATTTTTCATATTCACTGCGGATGTTACTGAGGAACTGATTCCGATGCTCCGGTTGCATCAAGCTACCGGTAACGGTTACACTACGGCTTGCATCCAGCACATGTACCACTCCATGATCGTACTCCTGCGCAATCCGTACCGCGGTATGCATCCGGCTTGTAGTAGCTCCACCAATCAGCAGTGGAATGTTCATCCCGTTTCTTTTCATTTCACGGGCAATGTGTACCATTTCATCCAATGACGGCGTAATCAATCCGCTGAGTCCGATGACATCTACTTTATGATTGCGTGCTTCCGTCAGAATTTTTTCAGAAGGAACCATTACACCCAAATCAATGATATCATAACCGTTACACCCCAACACTACACCCACAATGTTTTTCCCAATATCGTGTACATCGCCTTTCACCGTAGCCAGTAATATCTTCGCGGCACCCTGTACTTCTCCGCTGATGCCATCGGCAGCTTCTCTTTGCCGCTTTTCTTCTTTTTCCTGTTCTATATACGGTGTGAGGATGGCCACTGCTTTTTTCATCACACGGGCACTCTTCACCACTTGTGGCAGAAACATCTTACCTGACCCGAACAAATCACCCACAATGTTCATACCATCCATCAAAGGCCCCTCAATTACATCGAGTGGACGCGGATATTGAAGGCGTGCTTCCTCTGTGTCTGCATCTATATAATCAGTAATGCCATTCACCAGTGCATGAGCCAGCCGCTTTTCCACCGTATCGTTGCGCCAGCTTTCATCTTTTATGGTTTCACGCCCGCGTGCCTTTACTGTATCTGCAAAGGCAATCAATTTTTCAGTGGCTTCATTGTTTTCATTATTTCTATTCAGGATAACATCTTCACAAAGTTGTTTCAGCTTAGGTTCAATTTCATCATACACCACCAGTTGCCCTGCATTTACAATGCCCATATCCATTCCCGCCTGAATGGCATAGTACAGAAACACACTGTGTATGGCTTCCCGCACATGATCATTCCCCCTGAAAGAGAATGACACATTACTAACGCCACCGCTTACACGCGTTAAGGGCATCCGTTTTTTAATCTCACGTGTGGCTTCAATAAAATCAACCGCATAGTTGTTGTGTTCTTCCATGCCGGTAGCAATGGCAAAGATGTTCGGATCAAAAATAATATCCTGCGGATCATATCCTACCTGTTGTGTCAGTATATCGTATGCCCGGGAGCATATTTCAATTTTACGTTCTTTGGTATCGGCTTGTCCGGTTTCATCAAACGCCATTACAATCACTGCAGCACCGAAACTTTTACAGATGTTGGCCTGTTCAATGAAGGCATCCAATCCTTCTTTCAGCGAAATAGAATTCACAATGCATTTACCCTGCACACATTTTAAGCCCGCTTGAATAATTTCAAATTTGCTGCTGTCAATCATAATCGGAATCCGCGCAATGTCGGGTTCCGATTGCAACAGGTTGAGGAAGGTGGTCATGGCTTCCACGCCATTGAGCAATGCATCATCCATATTTACATCCAGAATTTGCGCACCGTTTTCCACTTGCTGGCGCGCTACCGATAAGGCTTCTTCAAAATGGCCTTCACGAACCAACCGTGCAAACTTTTTGCTTCCGGTAACATTGGTTCTTTCACCCACATTAATGAAATTAGTTTCAGGACGCACCACTAACGGTTCGAGTCCGCTCAGGCGGAGATAGGGTTTCACAACAATCGGTGTGTTCGGCATGATAGCAATATTTAAACTTTTTCCTGTACCGGTAACGCACGGGGTGCAAAGCGGGAAACAGATTGAGCAATGTGTTTAATGTGGTCGGGCGTGGTGCCGCAGCATCCGCCCACAATATTCAGAAAACCTTCCTTTGCCCACGATTCAATGATGTGCGCTGTTTGGTGCGGTTGTTCATCATACTCTCCAAACGCATTCGGTAAACCGGCATTCGGGTAGGCAGAAGTATAACAGGAAGCAATCTGACTCAGTTCTTCAATATGCGGACGCATTTGTTCTGCACCGAGGGCGCAATTCAGGCCAACACTCAAAGGTTGGGCGTGCATCACGGAAATGTAAAACGCTTCCGGTGTTTGTCCGCTTAAAGTGCGTCCACTCGCATCCGTTATGGTTCCTGAAATCATGATGGGCAATTCCGGCAGGTTGTTTTCCTGAAAAATTCCTTCGCGGCATAAATTGCGGCTTTGGCATTGAGCATATCAAAAATGGTTTCAATCAATAGAATGTCTACACCTCCATCCACCAACCCTTTAATTTGTTCGGTGTATGCAGTCACCACTTCGTCGAAAGTTACCGCACGGTACCCGGGGTTGTTTACATCCGGCGAAAGAGAGAGTGTTTTATTCAAAGGGCCCATAGCGCCTGCCACAAACCGTGGCTTATCAGGGTTTTGTTTGGTAAACGCATTGGCGGCGCGGCGTGCGCATTGAGCAGCAGCCGCATTCAGTTCATACGCCAGTTCCTGCATGTCGTAATCGGCCTGGGCAATCGAAGTGCTGCTGAACGTGTTGGTTTCAATAATATCGGCACCGGCCTCCAGATATTGGCGGTGTATGCCTTCAATCATATCCGGTTGAGTAATGCTAAGCAAATCATTATTGCCTTTTACGTCGGTATGCCAGTTATTAAACCGCTCGCCCCGGTACGTTTCTTCGGTGGGTTTATGTTGTTGAATCATGGTGCCCATGGCGCCATCAATAATCAGGATGCGTTCCTGCAGGCATTCGCGTAATGATTTCATACTAACCTTGTAGTTTTCCGTTTTAGCGGATGAAAAATAAGTTCAGGTGAGGTATAAACGATAATCTGTACGCGGAAGTATGCGATAAGGTCGTTTATTAGTTCATTCCTGATTGAATGCAGTGGATGAACAATAAACAAATCCGCCACTGCACATGCAAATCTATAAAAGGAAACGGTAATATCAAAATGCCGCTACCGTTGAGTTGGGTTTTATTGGGCGTTCCCCCAACAAAGTTGGGGGTCGGGCTTTCCGTTGCAACGCGCCTGCGGCGGGTTTCCACTGCAATCCCTAACGCAAAATCCCGCGTGTATCGAAGTTTATGATATTATAAAACGGTTTGAACGTGTAACAAAATACATCTGCGCATAACTGTGAAAATAATCCCCGCCGCAATGCGGGATACAGATGCTCTTTTTTCCCTTGATGGATTTTGTTCCCGCGGAATACCGCTGAAAAAACTCATGCAGAATAACGCAAATTCTTTCAAAGCTGTTCATCGGTTATCAGCGAATCAAATCATCGCCCCTCGGGATAAAAAATCATAGCATTCCTTTCTCTTCCTTTTACCAGATGAAAAAAGTACATCAAATTTTTACAGGAACTATGTTTTTAAAACCTAAGAACTTTGTATGTAATGTTCTACCGGTATACGGTTACTGATGCTTTTGGCCAGCGTGAGTTCATCAGCATATTCCAACTCACCTCCAAAGGCAATACCACGAGCAATGGTTGTAATCTTAACCGGGAGGTGCGTAAGTTTTCTTCCAATGTAATAAATGGTCGTATCGCCCTGAATATTCGGGTTGAGTGCAAAAATGATTTCGGCCTGCTGTATGTTGGTAACACGCTCTACCAAACTGTCGATTTGTAGTTTATCAGGCCCTACACCATCTAAGGGTGAAATGATCCCGCCCAATACATGATACACCCCATTAAACTGTTGTGTACTTTCAATCGCAATCACATCCCGAATATTTTCAACCACACATATTAATGCATGGTTGCGCAACGGATTGGCACAAATGGTACAGGATGGCGTATCGGAAATATTATGGCAAGAGGCACAAAAACGAATTTCACGACGGAGCGCAGCAATGGCATCACTGAACTGGTTTACTTCGCTCTCTTCACGACGGATAAGATGCAACACCAACCGCAACGCGGTTTTCTTGCCAATGCCGGGTAATTTGGCAAACTCATTGACGGCATTTTCAAGCAGTGCAGAAGAGAAAATCATGGTTGCAAAGTTAAGGGTTATGCCTTGTTTCAAGATATTGTGTGGCTACCGGCTTTTATTTTTCAACTCTTAATATTAATATTGCCAGCACTATGAGTTATTTCTTCAACCGCCTGGAGGTGTACACCCTGTATTTTCTGGAATACGTGAAACACGGAGAGTGGAGCGCCCTGGTGAACGCCTTCCGTTTTATGTTCAGCCGCAAATCACACTGGCGTGGCGGACGCATCCGTTCTTCCATGGGCGTGTTTGATACCCGCAAAAATTCGCTCGACTTTCAATACGTGAATTATGCCTACGAAATCCAGATTAAACGGTTCATAGAACGTGAGTCGTTCGACGTATTCCTGGATATCGGTGCCTGCCTAGGAGAGTATTGTATATGGCTGGGAAGAAAAGGAAAAAGATGTTTTGCCTTTGAACCGGTGAAAGTGAGTTTTGATATGATAGAGCGCAATATCCGCTTGAACGAAGTAGGACAACACGTGAAAGCATTTAATTACGGGTTAGGACTTAAACATTCTCTGGAATATTTTGAAATGGATATCACCAATCCCGGATCAAACCGCAGGGTAGATGCACCGGGCGAACACACCGAACGTTTTGAAATCAACGCGCTGGATGATACACTGCATGAATTGAACCTGAAAGAAACAGATCGGGTGCTGATTAAAATTGATGTGGAAGGTATGGAACTCGACATGTTGCATGGTGCCGCGGGCTTCCTGAAACGCTTTCCTCATATCGTATTAATCATCGAAGAAAAGTTCAGTGGTGAAAGCAACATTCGAAACGGATTGAGTACAATCGCCGATTTTGAATATGGAAAAATTGATGAGCACAACATCTATGCCCGCAAGCGTCACTCTTTATAAGTTGATTTCCTGATCGGTTTCCCAACCGGCCCGAACAGATAGTTTCAGCGAAAGCGTAATGGCTTTTTCAGGTTGTTGCTTCAACTCGTAATTCCCCGGATCCCACACCCCATTGGCATTATCATCATACAAAATTCTGATGTCGTACGAACCCGGAGGAAACAAATTGTTTTTCCATTCATTGCCGGTGACGGGAGCGGAAAAACTTACCTTGTTGTTTTGTACAAATTGAATAACAAGATTTTTCTCTTTCGGAATATTATTGAACCGAAGTGTTACAATTCCATAATCGTTTTCGGTAAAGGTGGTGAATTGCAAAGTATCGGCCGGAAGTGTATTGCCCAAGGTGTCTTGTACCAGATTTTCCGGAAGAATGAGTTGATAGGCCATGCCCGGCTGTTTGTTGAAGTTGGCCAGCAAACGTGTACGCGTACTGTCGATTTCAATTTGTACTTCTACCGGTTTATCGGTGCTATCGGTTAAGAGGAGTGTTGCCGTATCATTCAGGATAACAGGTCTTGAATAATCGAGCAACAGCGTTTCCAGCAGGTTGAGCCGGTTATTGGAAAGGTTGTTTTGCAGTTTCCACACCTGATTTTTTTTCGGAGTGGTTGTGGTGATGGGTTTTTCAGCCTGCTTTTCCTGTTGATAGGCCAATAAAGCCAGCGCTTCCGGTGCGTACGATGGAATCACCGTTTCATCGCTGAAAGCAAATGTTTCCATTACCTGATTATATGTTTTACCTCCATCCGCATCTTTCAATGCATATACCCTGAAAGGCGTTTGTGGCAGGTTGCTGAAATGAAAGGCACCGCCACCACGTACACGGGTGATGTAATCCGGCTTTAATTTTCTTACTGCCGAATCATGAAGATGGCTATATAAATACACCATGAGGGTTGTATCCGGGAGCCCGCTTTCGGCCAACAACACATTGCCGCTGAGTTTGAATGAGTCAATGGTGTTTCCGGTGCTGAACACATAGGAGAAATCTTTGAGAATATTTCCTTCGTTGTAATCTGTAACCGCATTGCCGAACTGGATGGAGTATGTGGTATTCGGTTTCAGGGTGTCGCGCAAACGCACCACCATCGTTCTTCGGTTAAACGTCACCGTTGGGTTTTTGCCCGGAAGGGGCGATAAGATTACATTATTGAAGGCATCCTTTACATCCAGGTATTCATTGAAAGTAAAGCGGATGGTTCTGTCGTTGAACAGCGTACTTCCATCGGGAGGCGTAACTTCAACCAATACGGGTGGCAGCGAATCTTTAGGGCCACCGGTAGGCATACCAATCTGCGCACATCCGGAATGAAAGGTACTGAGGGTGTATAACATCAAACCTAAACCCAATAAAAACCAAACCGGACTTTTCATTTGCTGAACGTATGTTTATACGAAGTTATAAAAGGGCAGCCAGATACATGTACAATTGATATGCCGTCGTTATGTTTCTTCATCTTCTTCCATTAGTTGATGTAATTCAACAGCCAATTGGTTGTCTTTTACAAAATTGCACCAGTGGCAATCTTTTTTTCCGCAACCGGTATAAAAATCGCGCTGTTGAATTTTATCCCAAACCTCTTTGATCTGATGCTTGACTGTTTCCATGTCGGCCGGAGAAATAACAATTTTTTCTTTACGGTAGTTTCCGTTTTTGTCGGGTTCAATAAAATCGAATTCGGTGCTCACTACTTTCCAATCGTGCTGATGGTAATCCACCAAAATTTTATAGAAAACCGCTTGCCTCCAATAATCGCCTCCCTCAGGATTTTTAGCATCCGGCGATTTTAGTTTAGGCAAGGCCTTTTCAATATTTCCTGTTTTATAGTCTACCACATTAACTTCTTTCCCGTTGAATTCCAGTTTATCAAGCTTTCCTTTCAGCGGCACATCATTCACTACAACATGACGAATGTTTCTTTCTACCGCCACTACTTTATTCCAGGTATGGATGTATTTATCGTAATAATTTTTCAATACATCATGTCCGTATTCCATTCTGCGGTTGAAAGCTTCTTTTGTGAAGTTTTCGCGGTGCTTGCGCATGTACCATTCAAAATCGCCTATCATTTCGTCTGAAGAAGGAAACTGTTCTCCGGGATGGGCTTTCATTTTGGTAAAGAGTTTTTCAACTGCATAATGCACGGCACTTCCAAATTCAGTATTTTCATTTTTTCCGGAGGGGATGCGCAACAGGTTTCGGTAATAAAATCCGAGCGGACATTTAAGATAGGCGTTCAAGGCAGTTACGTTCATCACAAATTTGCTGAGTATTTGGCTAACGAAAGCTTCTTCGGTTTTTTCAATCTCCGGTGCCAGTTCAGAAAATTGCAAGTGATTATACTCGAGTATCTCTTCATCACTCAGGGTAACGGTTTGAGTAGGTAATGCATGTTTTTCCAGAATTTCAGCGAGGAACATGGTAGGTTCGAGTAATTTACCATCGTTGCGATAATTGGCATACGACAAATGTAGCTGTACTTCTGCACGTGTGAGTGCAACGTAAAACAACCGGCGCAATTCTTCTTCACTCGTGCTTCCCGATGCGGCGCTGAACATGGTGTCGGGGAGTTTATATCCTCGGTCCGATTTGTTTTTCTTCTCCCAGAACACAGCGTTTAGTCCGGCAAAAAACACATGTTCAAATTCCAATCCTTTGCTGCCGTGTGCCGTGAGCAGGTTCACCGCTTTATCACTACCGGTTACCTGTACCAGCGGAATAGGCAATCCCTCACTCTTCATGAGTGCTATCATGCTCATCAGTTCATCAAGGTTCAGGAACGGATTGCGGGTGTTTTCCTCTTTTATAAAATCAAACAGGGCTGTCAGCAGTTGCATCAGTTCAATCTTGTCATTGCTTTTCATGATGTAACTCAATACACCTGCCTGGCGCATCATTTTTTCGAATAATTGTTGCAGGGTGAGGTTGGGCACATCAGCAATCAGTGATTCGAGCATCTTACTCACGCTTCCCAATTGAGGATACAGGCCGGCATCAAACAAATCTTTTGGAGGTTCTTCCTGTTTTTCAGCGATGAGTTTGCGGATAGATGCGGCTTCACCACTGTATTTGCGGCTATTGGCCTCAACAGTTACTTTGGCAATTTCAATGGGTGGTATCTGGTAAAAATCGAAATGTAAAATTTCAAATAGCATTTCATCACCCCCATAAGGCACATCATGTTCAGCATTCAAATAACTGAGTAGGGTGATGATTTTATGGATGAAAGGATGTTCAAGAATATTGATCGATCTTTTGGAATAAAAAGGAATTTGTTTCAACCGGAAATAGCGGGAGAGTTCTTCACCGTATTTATTCTCCTTATAAATAACAGCTATCTTCTCCGGCAAGGTGCCAGACGCTATGCGTGCGGCAATTTGTTGTGTAATCCAAATCATTTCTTCCTTAGCCGAATTGCATACAAAAATTTCCGGTGGATGTTGCAGGTGTTGGATGCGGATGTTGGAAGATTGTAAATCTTTGCTGAGTCCGCCAATTTGTGTAACAAGCCTTTCCGTGTTTTTATCAATCAGTGTTTTGCTGATATCGAGTATGGGTTGTGTACTACGGTAGTTGTTGGTCAGGACGATTGTTTTCAGGTTATCCGCATACCGGTGTGCAAAGAGCAGCATGTTTTCAATATTGGCACCCTGAAAACGGAAGATGCTCTGATCATCATCACCCACCACAAACACATTGGGGTTATCCCAGTAATGAATCAGCAATTCCACAATCCTGTTTTGCGTGCCGCTGGTATCCTGAAACTCATCTACCAGTATATGTTGAAATTTCTCCTGGTAGTTTGCCAAAACCTGTGGATGTTGTTCAAACACACGGATAACCCAGTTAATCATGTCATCAAAATCATACCGGTTTTTTTGTCGCATCATCTCCTGAAAGCGATCAAACTCCATAACGGCAGCGCCTAAACGCTCTGCTCGTTGAATCTCTTCTTTAACCTTACCTTCTTTTAAATCACCTGCATTGAATTGTTTATATTTTTTCTGATATCTGAATTCAGGCCGGTCGGGCAAGCTGTCTATGTATTCTTTTATTTTTCCTGTGATGTATTCCGGTGTCCAACCTTCCCGCTTCATGGTTGAGAACAGAGAGCGGAGGTGTGGGATTTCATAATACACATTGCCCCTGTATCTTTTCAGCGGATGGTTTTTAGGCAACTGATCAATCAGTGTTTTAAACAACTGAATGGCTTCCAGCTCTGAGATTGCTTCGAGTGCATTTTTTTCAAACAGGTTGAGGTTATCCTGAATGACATCATTACAAAATGCGTGAAAGGTGTAAATGTTCACCTTATAGGCATCTGCCCCAATAAACTGTTGCAGTCTCCGGCGCATGGCCACTGCACCCGCATCGGTATACGTAAGACAAAGAATATTTTCAGGTAAGGCATCGGTTTCCAGTAATATCTTTCCAATGCGTGCGGCAAGGATTTGTGTTTTACCGGTTCCGGGTCCGGCAATTACCATCACCGGTCCTTCGATGCTGTCAACGGCTAACTGCTGATTTTTATTAAGTTGATTGTATGTTTCTTTGAATTTTTCTTCTAACCGTTGCGGATGAGCCTTCATAGAGTGAATGATTGATTACAGTAAGTTTTAAAATTACTGAATAATCCGTATCATTTTTCTAAAGCAACATCGCATTAGCCCGGCATGCGGCCAATGTATTTTTCAATCTGCTTAATTTGATCTACAATTTGAGGAGTAGTAGGTTTGAATGATTTTGCCTTTTTAAAATAATCTTTTGCTGCGCGGAATTCTCTTTTGTTCATCATGATGGAACACAGTTGAAGATACGCCACCGCATTGTTTTCATTATCCGGTAAACCGGCACGTATGGCCTGGCGGATGTAGGCTTCTCCACCTTTGAAATCACCTTTTTGTAAACAGAGCATACCCAATTGTAATTTGTTAGGGCCTTCTGCTTGTTTGGTGAGAGAGCCGCCGCCTAAATCTAAACTTTTACGCATGTGTTTTTCAGCGGTATCCAGATCGTTATCAGCCATTGCCAGATTGCCTTTGATGGTATAATACACCGATCGAACCGGTTTGATGAGCAAACCCGGAAACTTGATACTGTTAACAACCCGTTTGGCTTCTTCAATATTTCCTGTTTCCATTGCATCCTGAATCAGGCGCATCGGACCCAGGAGGAAGTGCCCCAGTAACATCACCAGAGCCAGCAGGTATAGGATGAACGAGGGCCAGAAACTCGTTTGATAATTCACAAATATGGCCAGTGCAAGCATCACAATGCCCAGGGGCAAACGGTAACGTATGAATAACGACATCCACTTCATAACTCTTTCGAAATTTGGGTGCAAAGATAGGAAGGTTGAAACAGATGGATGGAGATGAATGTTAGTGTGTTTCAGGTGCAGTATATGCCGGGGATTTAGTTCAAATCAAACAGCATCCACCTCCGGTTCCGGTTGTCTTTTAAGCAGTATGAAGAGTATCGGGATGTTACCAGTTTCGAATCATATTGGCCACGCCGTTTGATTTCGATTTTTCGAGATAATCAATCAGTGCCGAATGGCTCAGGGTTTCCGTTTGATTTTTCAGTGCACTCCAAACATGTTGTACAGCCGGTTTCCCTTCGGCATCGTAGATATCGGCAGCAGCCTTATGCCAACGGCTTTGGTACCAGCCATAATTTTTAGGGTGCTGGCTTGCAATTTCTTCGTATCTGTTGTGTACATCGTCCAAACTGGTATATTTAAAATCTTTAGAACCTCCGGCGATCACCATTTGAGGAAATACCGTGAGGGCGGGAAGTAATTGAGGGGATTGTTCGGCGATATAGGTATGCAACATCATATTGACAAGCAGCTCGCCCATCCATTTTCTTTGTGTTTGAATACCGGCCTGAAAGTGAAAAGCGTGCCCTAACTCATGAATAGCCAGCAAATCGAAAAAAGGTTGCATGCTCAGGGTGCCGTCTTCGGTTTTATACGTGTTTTGAATTTGCGTTGCCAATGCTTCAGGCAATTCATTCAGCGGCGGAATAAAACTTTTCCAAAGGGCATTATCGTGCGCAGCTACTACCAACTCTTTACTGTTTTTATAATGCGGCATACCCACCACCGGCATTTTGGTATATTGCGGCCAGTCGGATTCAGACAACACCAGCAGTGTAACCTCAGCGCGGCTATTGAGAAGCTGCTCAAAGTACTCCATAGCGTGTTGTACCTGTTGTGCAATGGCTTGGGCTCTTGGTTCGTACCCATTGCTGTAAAACACTTTAAGTGAGGTTGTGTGGAGCGATAGTAAATTTTTGTAGTTCTGTGCTTTAATGTTTTCAACCATAAAAAGGCTGCATATCAATACAATCATTATTTTTTTCATGGTGATTATTTTTTATGTAAAATTCATCTTTCACCGATTGAAAAAATAGTATAAAAACGACATTTATAACCGAAGCCCTATCTGCATTTTAACCGGTTGTTCTTCCAGCATTTTTTCTACCTTTTTAGGTGTGGTGCCAGCGAATGCTTTGAAATCGCGGATAAAGTGCATCTGATCAAAATAGCCGCACCGGTGTGCAATGTCGGTCCAACTTAATTTTGTGTATTCTTCCCGCATCCGGTAGGCTTTGGAAAAACGTATGATTCGTGCGAACAATTTAGGGGGAAGTCCGATTCGTTGCCGGCTCACCCTTTCAAACTGACGTACGCTAAGGCAGGCGAGAGATGCAATTTGTTCAATGGATGTAGATGGATTCTCTTTAAACAGTTCGAGCATAGCCATATCGAAAGGCAGTAAAGGTTTCATTCGGTCGAGCTGACTCAGCAAAAACATTTCAATGATATTTTTAATCTCAAGATTGTGATGGGCAAGGTGTAGTTTTTCGTTCACCGTTTTCATTTGTTTGCCAAATACCTCTTCGGCATCATAATGTCCGTCAATGAGTTCATGCATAGGTACACCGATGAGCCGGTACAACCCACCGGGATGAAAACCTACACGAACAGCGCGGTGATGGCGGTTGATATCAATACTCACACTGTTCAGTTGCTGGCCTACAATTACGCTGTTCGGTTGTTCCTCAAAATTATCCGAACCCCATTTCCTGACTTTAATTTTATCACCAATGTAAAAAAAGAGAGAAGGTTGCGGTGTAGGAGGATAGGTGCACACTTCATTGGCATGATGATTATGTATTTGATAATTCACAATCATGATGCATTGAATCCATTCCTGTAACAGGGGGTGAGGCTTGAAAAATTGTATATCCACCGTTCTTCCTTTACAAATTGAAGCTACGTTTTTTTTATTAAACATGAAGAAGGAGGGGGGTACTGCATCATTCGTACAAACGAACAGGTATTTGTGATGAGTGAAAGGTTCAGGTATTCTATGTTGGGTGAAATGTTTTATTGAATTTATCAAGGTTGAATCCTGGTTGAAACCCATTTAACTTCAATCCGGGGCAACGTACACGCCAACATAATCCGAACAATCACTTAGCCATGCCTTCGTGGTTGAATATGTCACATTTCCATTTGGATGTTATAATCATGCGGTCACTTGGAGCCGAGGGAATGAAGCGCTGCTATATGTTTTTAATTTTTGAGCCATCTTCTTCTCAAGAGATTACAGCACTTCACATACCCCGCAAACTCCCCATCCGGGGCATTGTGCGCATCAACTTTTTTCACGAACTTTAAAATGGGCTTGAGGGTGTGCCGGCCCTAGGGGAGGAAAATGTATAATTGAACATTAAAACGTCGTATAATCTTCTTCGTTAGGATATCTTGTGGTTCCATTTTTTTGTTTTTATGCCACCTCTTCGTGGTTGAATATGTCACATTTCCATTTGGATGTTATAATCATGCGGTCACTTGGAGCCGAGGGAATGAAGCGCTGCTATATGTTTTTTAACTTTTGAGCCATCTTCTTTTCAAGAGATTACAGCACTTCACATACCCCGCAAACTCCCCATCCGGGGCATTGTGTGCATCAACTTTTTTCAGAACTTTAAAATGGGCTTGAGGGTGTGCCGGCCCTAGGGGAGATTATATTGGTTTAGCGCAAAACGACCAGATGTAATAGACTATAATTCTATTTTCATCACCATAACATTACCCATTTAACCCCCATTCGCAGCATTGACAGGAATCAAAAATTTTCAGAACTTTAAAATGGGCTTGAGGGTGTGCCGGCCCTAGGGAGGAATACTTTTTTCAAGCACTTGGTATAAATGACTATAATATTTATTACCTTATCTTCAGCGTCCCCCTATACTTCATATAATACTCTGATATTAAATTTCCGATAATACAGCACGTTGAATATTCAATCGTCAGGGTTCACAAATGCTAAAAATGTTTGCATTGCAACACATCTGCAGATTAACTTAAATATACCGAAAAATTGTGAAGCCGACGGGTCATCTGTCGGCGTGATGTATCCGCAGATTCATCAATCGAAAAAGAAATTTGTGAAGCCGACAGATTCATCTGTCGGTTTGAAGTATCCCCGCGGATTCATCAATCGAAAAAGAAATTTGTAATGCCGACAGATTCATCTGTCGGCATGAAGTATCCCCGCGGATTCATCAATCGAAAAAGAAATTTGTGAAGCCGACAGATTCATCTGTCGGTTTGAAGTATCCCCGCAGATTCATCAATCGAAAAAGAAATTTGTGAAGCCGATAGATTCATCTGTCGGTTTGAAGTATCCCCGCGGATTCATCAATCGAAAAAGAAATTTGTGAAGCCGACAGATTCATCTGTCGGCATGATGCATCCCCGCGGATTCATCAATCGAAAATGAAATTTGTGAAGCCGACAAATTCATCTGTCGGCATGATGTATCCCCACGGATTCATCAATCGAAAAAGAAAATTGTGAAGCCGATAGATTCATTTGTCGGCATGAAGTATCCCCGCGGATTCATCAATCGAAAAAGAAATTTGTGAAGCCGACAGATTCATCTGTCGGTATGATGTATCCCCGCAGATTCATCAATCAAAAAAGAAATTTGTGAAGCCGACAGATTCATCTGACGGCATGAAGTAGTCCCACAATCGGCGTAGTGGTCTTACCAGGACTCGAACCTGGATCTAGAGTTTAGGAAACTCCTATTCTATCCCTTGAACTATAAGACCACTTCGCCTGCGGGATATTATATCCATTGAACTACGGGACCAATTAGACGCCTCACGATTCTCGCAAAACGGTGGGCGAAATTATAACTTTTTGTGCATTTTCCTAGGATGAATGCTTTTAAAACCTATGTTCTAACGGTGAGGTACATCAACCCTTACGCCCGCTACGGCTCATCCTTCCAGCTTTTCGTGTAGTTCCAGCCAACGCATTTCTTTTTCTTCCAATAAACGTATAATCTCTCCAATTCTGTCGGAGGCAGCAGTGAGTTGGTCGAATGGGAGCGCATGCATGGAACTTTCCAACGTGGCCTTTTCATCCTGCAATGCGGGTAGCTCCTTTTCAATTTGTTCCAGTTCGTGCTTTTCTTTAAAACTGAGTTTTTTTACAGAGCTTACCGGCTTTTCCACTTTCTGAACCACCACAGGCGCAACCACTTGCTGACGCTGTTCTTTTTTCTCGTTTTCCAATGCCAACCGGTATTGGGTATAATTGCCCGGAAAGTCTCGGATAACACCATCTCCCTCAAAAGCAAATAAATGATCAACCATTCGATCCATAAAATAACGGTCATGGCTTACTATCAGGATACAGCCCGGATAATCCAACAAAAATTCTTCAAGCGTCCGCAACGTTTGTAAATCGAGGTCGTTGGTGGGTTCATCCAACACCAAAAAATTCGGGTTCCTGAATAATACACTCATCAAATGCAACCTTCTCTTTTCTCCTCCGCTGAGTTTGCTCAGCATGGTAAACTGCTGTTGTGCAGAGAAACCAAATTTTTCCATAAACTGACTCGCAGAAATTTTACTCCCATCTGCCAGCGGAAAAAATTCAGCCATTTCCTTTACATACTCAATGGCACGTTTGTCTTCGGTGTATTGCAACCCATCCTGACTAAAATGTCCGAATACCACAGTATCGCCATGATTGATTTTACCACTGTCGGGCGCTTCCAGCTGCAAGGCAATTTTCAAGAAAGTAGATTTTCCGGTTCCGTTTTTTCCTACTACACCAATCCGTTCTCCTTTTTTAAACGTGTAATCAAAACCTTGCAGGATAACCAAGTCACCATACCGCTTATACACTTTTTTCATTTCCAGCACTTTACCGCCAAGGCGGGTCATCTTCATATTCAGCGAAACTTCGTGTACGGCCTGCTGTTTCTTCACACGGTCTTCAATGTCTGCAAAGGCATCCTGTCTGCTCTTGCTTTTGGTTGTTCTGGCCTTGGGCTGCTTTCGCATCCATTCTAGCTCTTTGCGGTAAATATTTTTATCTTTTTGTAACTCACTTTGTTGTACATCTAAACGCAAACTTTTTTGTTCCAGAAAGTAATCGTAATCTCCTTTATACACATACACCTTTTCATCATCTATCTCTACAATTTCATTGCAAACCGCATCTAAAAAATAGCGGTCGTGCGTTACGAGCAGCAAAGTAACTTTCTGCATACTGAGGTATTCCTCCAGCCACTCAATCATCGAAACATCGAGGTGGTTGGTAGGCTCATCCAGTATCAGCAAACAACGTCCATGCGCTAGTTGCGATTCTATGAGTGCCTGCGCCAGTGCCACCCGCTTTTTTTGTCCGCCACTAAGTCTACCGGTTTTCACGTTTAAATGATGCAGGTTGAGTTTGCCCAATATCTGTTTCAGGTCACTTTCAAAACTCCAGGCATTCAGTTCATCTATTCGGCTCATGAGCATTGCCAGGGCATCTGCATCATCGGTCTGATTTTCAAGAAACAGTTCATATGCCTTGACGGCCTGTATAACGGGATGGTTTAGCCGAAGTACGTTATCCCAAATGCTTTTTTGTGGATCAAAGTCATGATCTTGTTGTAACATAACAGTCTGTACGTCTTTATGCACCCAAACCGTGCCGCTGTCGGGTGTTTCCAACCCGGCAATAATTTTAAGCAAGGTGCTTTTTCCGGAGCCATTTCGGGCTACCAGGGCTATTTTATCTCCTTCTTCTATATTGAGTGTGATATTGCCAAACAGCTTCCGGATGCCGAAAGATTTGGAAATATTTTCTACCGAGGCATAATGCATACAGCAAAGATACAGGCAGTTCTGCACAGGCGCATGAAGTGGAGAAGAAGTATTATCTGTATTGTTTTTTGAACTTCATTCAACAGAGTTGATATTTTTTTAATAAACTTGTTCCTTGTTATCCACTAATTTGAGGTCCTAAGCCGGTTCATGAAAGAAAAAGTCCTGATTTTTATCAACTCCATGCAATTTGGAGGTGCCGAACGAGTGGTTTCTGCCATTTTGTGGAATCTGCGGCACGAATGGGACATCCATCTGGCCTTATACAGCAACGAAATAGAATTTGAAATTCCACCGGAAGTAACGGTTGTTCAATTGAATCAACCTATTGGTGACGGGTTTGCCAAAGTATTTTTGAAGATGCCGTTGATAGCGTATAAACTTCACCGTTATTGCAAGAAAAATCATATTCAAACGTCGGTGGCCTTTCTCAACCGGGCCTGCTACATCAATGCATTGATGCGTTCTCTATATGGCTACAAAGGTTGTATCATCATGTCTGAAAGAACCCACCAGTCAACCATGCTGGCAGGAACAGGCTGGATGTACCGGACCATTTCCAGGCGTATGGTGAAGTTTGCCTATAAACGTGCCGATCATGTGATAGCCAATGCACACGCTGTGAAAACGGATTTGATTAACCATTTTGGAGTGCGTGCTCCCATCACCGTTATCCATAATCCGGTAGATGTGGATGCAATCCTGAAGGCATCGAATGAACCCGTGGATATTGAATTTGAACAGGGTGTTTTTCACTTCATTGCAGTAGGCGGCTTTAGAAGAGAAAAGAATTACCCATTACTATTCGAAGCGTTTTCACTTTTAAAAGACCTACCGGTACAATTGGTGATCGTAGGTGGTGGCATGCTTGAACAACAGGTGAATGAATGTATCAGTCAGTTTGAGTTGACGGATCGTGTGATTTTGACCGGCATCGTTTCTAACCCGTATAAATACATTGTCCGTGCCGATTGTATGGTACTGAGTTCTTATGTGGAGGGCTTCCCCAATGTGTTACTCGAAGGTTTAGCCTGCGGGAAACCCGTGGTGTCAACCGATTGCAAAAGTGGTCCGCGTGAAATTCTTGCCCCTCAAACCGATCCGCAATACCAGGTGGAGGATGAAATTGAGTGCGCGGCTAATGGAATCCTCACCAACCCGCAACAAGCGGTGCAACTGGCAGCCGGGATGAGGAAAATGTATGAAGATGATACCTTGCGCAACCGGTATGCAGCACTGGCAGTTGACAGAGCCCGTTCATTTGATGTATCTGAAACAATTGCGGCTTATGGCGCGGTATTTAAGATCAAACGGCATTCGGCAGGCTGACCGAAAAAGCTTTTCTTTGCAGGGTTATCATTCACGTTTTCCAAGAAAACAATATGAAGAAAGTTATTTTAATTACCGGGGGTGCCGGTTTCATAGGTTCACACCTGGTACGGTTGTTTGTAACCAAATATCCCAACTATACCATCGTAAACCTCGATAAACTCACCTATGCCGGAAACCTCGAAAACCTGAAAGACATTGAGGATGCGCCCAATTATGAGTTTGTAAAAGGAGATATTACCGACCTCAACATGTTACGCACGCTGTTTAAAAAGTATGGATTTACTTCCGTGATTCATTGCGCTGCTGAAAGCCATGTAGATCGCTCCATCTCCGATCCGCTGGCATTTGTACATACCAACGTCATCGGAACTGTATGCCTGTTGCAGACCGCCCGTGAATACTGGAATAATAATTTCAACGATACATTATTTTATCATATCAGCACCGATGAGGTGTACGGCTCTTTGGGCAGCGAAGGCTTCTTTACGGAAACCACAGCATACGATCCGCGCAGCCCGTATTCCGCATCTAAGGCTTCATCCGACCATTTCGTGCGGGCCTATTATCATACCTACGGCCTTCCGGTTAAAATTTCGAACTGCTCAAACAATTACGGTCCGAACCATTTTCCGGAGAAACTGATTCCGCTTTGTATATTGAACATCTTACATGAAAAGCCATTGCCTATTTATGGTAAAGGCGAAAATGTGCGCGACTGGCTGTTTGTAGAAGACCATGTGCGCGCAATAGATGTGATTTTTCACACAGGTAAAACCGGCGAAACGTATAACATTGGGGGTCATAATGAATGGACGAACATTGATCTGGTGAAAGAGCTTTGTCGCCAAATGGACGAAAAATTAGGCCGCCCTCCGGGCACCAATGAAAAGCTCATCACTTTTGTAAAAGACCGTGCGGGGCACGACTTACGGTATGCCATAGACGCAACAAAACTCAGCCGCGAGCTGGGCTGGGAACCATCCCTTCAGTTTCAGGAAGGAATTTCAAAAACCATTGACTGGTACCTGCAAAATGAAGAGTGGCTGAAAGATGTAACCAGCGGCAGTTATCAGCATTATTACGAACAACAATATCACAAGAGATAGTATGAAAGGGATAATCCTCGCAGGTGGTTCGGGTACACGGTTGTATCCTATTACGAAAGGCATCAGCAAACAATTGATGCCGATTTATGATAAACCCATGATTTATTATCCGCTCAGTACCTTGATGCTGGCGGGCATCCGGGAAATACTCATCATCACTACCCCGGAAGATCAGCAATCTTTTCAACGGTTGCTTGGCGATGGTAGTCAGTGGGGATGCATTATTCAGTACGCCATACAACATACACCCAACGGACTGGCGCAAGCATTTGTAATTGGAGCTGACTTTATCGGAACCGACAGTGTGGCGCTGGTGTTGGGAGATAATATTTTCTACGGAAGTGGATTCAGTACTCTGTTACAACAATCTGCCAACCCGCAGGGAGCGGTCATTTTCGCCTATTCCGTGAGTGATCCTGAACGTTATGGCGTAGTGGAATTTGATAAAAATTTCAACGCCCTGAGCATCGAGGAAAAGCCCCTTCAACCTAAAAGCAATTACGCCGTACCGGGATTATATTTTTATGATAACAGTGTGGTGAAAATTGCTGCAGAAATTGCTCCAAGCGCACGCGGCGAATACGAAATAACCGATGTGAACCGTCATTATCTCGAAAATAAAAAACTGAAAGTAGGGGTTCTGAACCGCGGATTTGCCTGGCTGGATACCGGCACCTTCGATTCATTGCATGATGCTGGTGAATATGTTCGCGTAATTGAAAAAAGACAGGGTTTGAAAATTGGTTGTCCGGAAGAAATTGCATGGCGCATGGGCTTCATCACCAAAGAAGATTTAAAAACACAAGCGCAAAACCTGATTAAAAGCGGTTACGGCGAATACCTAATGAAGTTAATCAAGTAATACCGGTGTAGCGGATTTTATGGCAAGAATCAATGTAACAAAAACGTATTTACCCAATCAGGCAACCTACCTGAATTATATTCAACAGATTTGGGATAGTGTTTACCTCACAAACAACGGGCCCTTATTACAGCAACTCGAAAAAGACATCTGCAAGTTTCTGCCCACTAAAAATTTGCTGGTATGCAGCAACGGTACCATTGTACTGCAAATGGCCCTGAAGGCCTTCAACATCACCGGCGAAGTAATTACCACCCCTTTTTCTTATGTGGCCACATTGAATGCTATTGTATGGGAAAATTGTAAAGCTGTTTTTGCAGATATTGATCCTGAAACACTTTGTATTTCGCCCGAAAGCATTGAATCGGTTATTACACCTCAAACACAGGCCATCATTGCAACCCACGTGTATGGATATCCGTGCGATGTAGAACGCATTAATGCTATTGCCGCCAAACATAATCTGAAAGTAATTTATGATGCCGCGCATGCGTTCGGTTCTGAGCTGAACGGACAATCGCTACTGAATTATGGCGACATCAGCACATGCAGTTTTCACGCAACCAAAATATTCCATACCGTAGAAGGTGGCAGTATCATTGCCAAAGACGATGCAGTTTTTGATACGTTGTTTAAGCTGAGGCAATTCGGGCATATTTACGACGATTACTATCTGCCGGGTATAAACGCCAAAAACTCAGAAGTACATGCCGCGATGGGTTTGAGTGTACTGCCGGATGTACCCAAAATAATTCAGGAAAGAAAACAGGTGTCGGAATTGTATGATACATTACTACCGGATGTATCGCGTCCATCCTTCCCGAAAGAAAATTTCTCTTACAATTATGGCTATTATCCTATCATCCTGGAAAGCGAAGCACGAACCCTGGAGATAAAAAACAAACTGGAGGCAGAGGATATTTTTCCAAGGAGATATTTTTATCCGTCATTAAATATGCTACCGTATGTAAAGGAATTTGCAGGAAAGTGCCCGGTTTCTGAAGATATATCCCGAAGGGTGCTCTGTTTACCACTGTACGCCGGCCTTGCTAAGGAAGATGTATACCGGATTGCACACATTGTGCAACAAAAAACCACTCCGGCACTGTCATAACCCGTTTTGTTTTTTTACTTTGTTGCCTTAACAGCGTATGTATCTTGCCAATGGATAATAAAGGCGTTACCATACATGGGAATAATTGATGAATATGACGGGATTTGAAAAACTGATAAAAATGGGGAAACGGCCTGTTGTTCGTTCAATAGGAATATATACGTTCACCAACTTCTTCTCCAAAGGCATCTCCTTTTTATTAATCTTCATTTATACCAATCCGAAATACATTACTCCGGCTGAAAATGGCTTGTTGAGTTTATTCAGTAACGGACTCACCTTTTTGATGCCGTTTCTGGCAATGGGCATCATCCATTCCACCAGTACCGATTTTTTTAAACTGAATAAAAAAGAATTCCGAGATTTTTTTACCACCGGATTTGTTATGCCGGTTTCGGTGATGTTCCTCTCCGCTTTGTTATTGTATATATTCCGAGATCAATTGCTCACCAATTTTGGATTGCCTTATTTTTTCTTTTGGATTATTCCGCTAATTACTTTTTTCAATTTCTGTAACGAACAATTGCTGAACCTGGCCAGAAGCAACAATAATCCGGGCTTGTACATGCGCGTGAATATGTCGAAAGGATTGATGGAAATTTGTTTGTCGGTGATTTTGGTGGTTTGGTTTGCCTGGCGATGGGAAGGCCGTGTGGCAGGTATTCTCGTTGCATTCGGGCTCACCACCCTTTGGGCATTGTATTATTTTAAACAACAGGGATATTTATTCGGAAAAATCAGAAAGCATTATCTCCTGAATGAGTTGATGTATGCTGTACCCGTTATCACCATGCAGGCCAGTATTTATTGTGTGAATGCTTCCGATAAATTTTTTCTCTCGCACTTTACGGATGATAACAATACAACGGTAGGGGTGTATAGCATCGCATTTATATTTGCTACAGTGTTACTGATGCTGTGCAATGGGATGCTGCAATACTTTTTTCCTAAAATATATGCAAACCTTTCTTCCGGACAAATCAATTACAAGGCCATTAAAAAGCAATTCGTGTTGTTTGCAAGTTTGATGGCGGGAGGAACACTCTTTATTATTTTCCTGATACCGCTTTGTTACAAACTGGGCATTGATGAACAGTATCATACGGCACTTGATTATTATTATTATTTCTGTATCGGTTTCTTTTTCTGGGCAGTGAATTATTTCTTCTACTCCTTTCTTTTGTACTACAAGAAAAAGAAAAGGTTACTGGCATTATCGTTGTGCAGTATGGCCATCAGTTTAACACTGTATTACTTTGCCATCAGAGAATACGGCGCAGAAGGCGGTGCCAAGGCCCATGCAGTAGCACACATCCTGCTCTTTATCCTCACATTATTTTTTACAAAGGCGTATTGGACGAACATATTTTTCAAACCCAATCCATCACAACAATCGGAGGCATAATCCGTTGGTATAGCGATGCACAAGATGAAACCCAACATTGTTCATTTTATTTTCAATCTGGGGCGCGGAGGTGCTGAAACCCTGATTGTACGTGTGGCATCCCGTATGGATGACTATGAACACACCATTGTGACGCTTTTTGACGTGAATCATTTCAAAAAAGAAACACAAAACATACAATATGTTAGCCTGAACCTGAAGCTCTATCACCTGTTGTTTTTTCCATGGATCGCGTTTCGATTTAAAAGATTATTGCGCACACTGAAGCCAGATATCGTTCATGCTCACTTATTGTGGCCGGTGGTGATTGCCCGTATGGCGGTTCCAAAAAATATTCCACTAGTAACTACCATGCATGGATATATTTCTCAACTGATTGATTACAGAAAATGGTATTTCCGCTGGCTTGATCGTTGGTCGTTTCGATTAAGGCCGTCTACTGTACTGGCAGTTTCCCGTGGTGCGCTGGACGAGTATCTCCGGTTCCTCCAACACCCGCCGCAACATCAGGAAGTGCTGTACACTTTTGTAGATACGGATGAATTTCAGCCTACAGCTGCACCCTCATCACAGAATCCGTATCGTTTAGTTTCCGTTGGTGCATTACGTTATCAAAAAAATCAATCTTATCTGATAGAAATGATGAAACATTTCCGGGATAAGCCGGTTGAACTGGATATATATGGGGCCGGTGATTTGCAAGCTGCATTACAACAGCAGATCGCCGAAGCCGGAGTGGCAGTGCATCTAAAAGGACAGGTACATCCCATCCAGTCAGTACTGCCATCGTATCACGCTATGATCATGCCTTCTTTTTATGAAGGCTTTTCTATCGGAGTGCTGGAGGCTATGGCTATGAAGATTCCACTGGTGTTGAGTGATATACCGTCGTTCAGGGAACAATGTGGCAACCATGCGCTGTATTTCCAACTGACGGATGTTTCCTCCGCGGTGCACGCAGTGGAAGAAATGATACAGCACCCTGCTGAGGCACAACTGCGGGCAGAGGCCGCACGACAACGGGTGCACGAACGCTTTACAGCCAATCACCACCTTGAACAACTTCGTCAGATCTATCAAAATGTTCAAAAGACAGGTTAGCATATTTCCTTAATTTGCACACATGTCTATGCATTTACTCCTCACCGATAATACACTGCTCCTCCATAGGTTTATACAATTGCTGGAAGAACTTCACATCCCTTTAAATACTTTTCATTTTGCTTTTAGTCCGGCCAATAAAGAAATGCAGGAAAAGTATGCCGGCAGTACATGGATAAAGCCGTTGTCAGTTAAAAATTCGGTGGATAACCTCATTCAGGATTACATTCTCATTATATCGCTTCATAGCAAACAGATTTTTCCTGCCGCACTGGTGCAAAAGGTACGTTGTGTGAATGTACATCCCGGCCTGAACCCGCACAACCGGGGATGGTTTCCACAAGTGTTTTCAATTCTCAACCAATTGCCCTGTGGTGCTACTATTCATGAAATGGACGAACAGTTGGATCATGGTCCGATCATCGCGCAGCAACCTGTTGACATTGAATCCTGGGACACCTCCTTTACTGCCTATCATAAAATTCTGGACGCAGAAATTCAACTCTTGCGGCACAACCTCCGCAACATCCTGAACAACGAATACAATACTTTTAAACCGGATGAAGGTAACGTGAATCTCAAAAAAGATTTTGATGCCCTGTGCGAAATTAAACTCGATGCCACCGCCACGTGGCGCGAACACCTCAACCACCTGCGTGCCCTTACACATGGGAATTATCAGAATGCCTATTTTATGGATGATGCCGGAAACAAGGTGATGGTATCTGTTACATTAAATAAAGTTTGATGGCGGCAAACCGTTCCAAACATATCCTATTTCTTTCGTATGACGGACTCACCGATCCACTCGGCCAAAGCCAGATTATACCCTATCTGAAGGGGCTATGCGGTTATGGTTATACTTTCACTATTCTCAGTTGCGATAAACCCGATTTGTACAAGGCAAACCAATCAACCGTAGAAGAACAATTAAGCGGAGTGGCCATTGAATGGGTGAGTATTCCTTACCACAAATGGCCTCCGGTACTATCATCGGCGTATGATTTCTTGCAGATGAAACGAACGGCGTACAGGCTTCACCGTAAGTATCGATTCGATATGGTGCATACACGCCCCGGAGTGCCTACCGTAGTGGCTACGGCGATGCAGAAAAAATTCGGAATTAAATTCCTGAACGATGTGAGAGGATTCTGGGCACAGGAAAGAGTGGATGGAGGTATGTGGAACCTGCGAAACTTTGTGTACAGGCAACTCTATACATTTTTCAGAAAACATGAGTTGCAGTGTTTGCTGAAAGCTGATGCGTTGGTGTGTTTAACCGAAGCAGCGCGACATATTATTATGAGGGAAACTGCCGAACACGGAAAAACCACCAACCCCACCGTGATACCGTGCAGTGCCGATACTGACTTCTTCGACCCATCCACCCTAAACACCGGTGCATTGGAAGCCCTGAAGCAGCAGTGCGGAATCAAGGAAAATGAGTTAGTGATCAGTTATCTCGGCTCAATAGGCGGATGGTACCTCACCGATGAAATGATGCACTTTTGCAGTGAAGTACATGCGGCCATACCAACTGCCCGGTTTTTATTTATCTCCCCGCACCGCCATGATCAGATTCTACAAGCAGCTCAAAAACAGGGCATTCCTTCAAATCGGTTGATTACGGTACGTGCAGAACGCAGCCTGGTGCCGTTATATTTATCCCTCAGCCATTTTAATTTATTTTTTATCCGGCCGTGTTACTCAAAACTGGCTTCATCACCTACTAAACATGGTGAAGTGATGTCTATGGGTATTCCGGTTATCACCAATAGCGGAGTAGGAGATTTAGACGATATCATCCAACGCACTCAATCGGGCTGGCTGGTAGAAACATTCAGTAAGGATGCTTATGCAGATGTGGTGCGTCGATTGCAAAGCCCTTCACCGTTTAACGCAACAGCTATCCGGCAATCAGCTCTGGAAATATACGGACTCCAACATGCCGTACAACGGTACAGAGAGGTGTATCGTACCATACTGGGAGATGAGTAAGCTTACACTTTTCTGCCAATCGCATGATAGAAAGGAGAACGCGGACTCACCTTCACATCTTTTAAACCACAGTTCTCCATCATTTGTATCACCTGTGCTTTGGAGAAACGTTGTTCCAGTTTGGTTCCGAATTTATCTAAGGCATCATTGCGAATTACAAAAAAGGATTTGTCGTTGTATGCCGCCAAAGGCATTTTTTTAGCCACTTTTCTTAAACCAATCAATACGAGGAAGCGAACCCATAACACCAAGGGCATATATATCAGCACCGCCAAAATATCACACACCACGCGCTTCAGTCCCGCCGGTAAACGGCATACCACTTTTCTGATTTGGTCGCTCAACCAAAACAATGTTTTAAACCACCATCCGCGGGTTTCGAGGTTGTGGTATAGGTAACAATAAAAATGTCCGCCCTTTTTTACCTTACGTACACAATCTTTCATGGCCTGTTGGGTATCGGGTATGTGGTGTAACACCCCCACACTCATGGCAAAATCAAATGTTTCATCCTCAAAAGGAATGGTTTCAACACTCGCCTGAGTGAGGCGTACATTATCAATGTTGCCTAACAGTTTATCTGCCGCAAAAATGGCATGGCTCGGATCGATGGCTTCCATGAAACCCACTTTTTGAGTGAGGTACTTGGTCCAGCGCCCCGTACCACAACCAATATCGAGCGCATACGTTTGTTTGTTGACGATAGAGTCATCTACTATATCAAAATATTCCTGTGCTATGCGATGAATGGTTTCATCTGAAAAATCATGAAACTTCACCCATTCGTCACCGAAAGATTGAACGACCTCTTCGTTTATGTTTTCGCCCTTGGTTGAAAAGAGTGCAATTTCCCTGTGGGTTCCCTGTACCGTTTTCAGTGGGGGTTGATTATAATCCTTTTTCATTTTAGCCAGCAAAAATAAGGATTAGGAGTCACATCATTGGCATGGGTTTATACGTAAAAAATAAAGCCCACAACGTCTGCAATATTTAAAAATTGTATTTCATTACCGGAAAATATACCCACAGCTCATGCACACAAATACCAGATTTATCAACGTATTACAATAATCCGGTGCCGTGTTTCGTTTAATATTCGCTTCATAGACTGCCTTACCCTAAACCATTTCCCTATGGAAAAAGTTATTGCAGTGGTTGTATCGTACAACCGCGAAGCACTCTTACGCGAATGCGTAGATGCTTTAAGAAACCAGACACGTAAACCGGATGCCATTCTGGTGGTAAACAACGGAAGTACGGACAACACGCTGAACTGGTTAAAACAACAACCCGATCTTCATTACATCACACAGGAAAACCTGGGAGGCGCCGGTGGATTCAATACCGGGATTGCTTGGGCATACCGTGCAGGATTTGCATGGATATGGTGTATGGATGATGACGGGTATCCCCAATCCAATGCACTGGAAGAATTACTGAAACACGAACCGCAACACCGGGCGTTGTTGAATTGTGCGGTCATCAGTAAAGAAGATCAACAAAGTTTTGTATGGAAAACCGCTCACTACAAAAAGCTGCAGGATGTAACGGAGCCCCTTATAAAAGGTATTGCACACCCTTTTAACGGTACGCTGATTCACCGTGCAATTGTTGAAAGAGTGGGTATGCCCAAAACCGATTTATTTCTTTGGGGAGATGAAACCGAATATTACTACCGCATCGTGAAGCAAAATGAATTTCCGGTGTACACCGTGAGTACTAGTGTACACTATCATCCACCTTCTGCATTTAGTTATAAGAACGACTGGGATTTCCAATCAGCCTGGAAAATGTACTATTATGTACGAAACAGATTCCATGTACACAGAGCCAAATGCTCCGGCAGAATCTCTGCTATAATACACTATGCGGCATTTATCGTTGCGTTCTGCGGCATTATATTGGTATATCAGAAAACCGACAAACTCCGGAAATTAAGTTTTATGGTTTGGCCGGTAAAAGATGCCCTGCAACACAATTTTTCTGCCACACCACCGTTTATACTCCGGAAACTGCACCAACAGGCATCCGTAAGTTTGATAACTGTTTGGCAACATAACCTGAAACAACTTTGGCAGGCAGCCCTTGCTCCATTTAACCCGGCAGCAAAAGCAAAGACCGCCAATGCATAAATTTCCCGCTTACCTCTAAAACCAGCAATCCCGGTCTATCCGGGATTTTTTTTGATCTTTCCGTGAAAATCGAGTATCAGGTACAGAGAGATGACATAAAACGGCATGGCCGGAATTTTGTATCGCACCAGTGAACCAAAGTTTAATGTGGTGGCACCCACAAACAAACCGAATATCAGGGCAAATAAAAAGCAATACAATACAATCGGACTTCGGAAAATGGTAACAAAGAATTTGATGAAGCCCACTTTAAACATAACATACAGCGTAAATATCATCAGCAATAAACTCTCTACCGATGAAAGGAGGGTTGAAAGTTTTTTGGATTCCCATAAAAACGGACGATAAAAAGTAGCTACGATAGCTGCAGGAGCCATCTTCAAGAGACTTTGCGGCGTTCCATCGAATTCAACCCCCAGCGAAAAATTGGAATCCTGTGATTTAATTTGATGAGAATATATTTCCTGATAATTCTGAATAGATTTCGTTAATCCTTCTCCTGCAAATTTACCAAGTGCATCTTCAATGTTTTCACTCATACTTAAAAAACCCACGATACTCATCGCAATAAAAAAGAGTACCAGACCTGCCCGCGCAAAACGACTGCGAATCAATTTTAAATTTTTGAGCAGGAGGAATAATATGAAGAATGGCATGTACGACAACAGGATGTACACTTTCACCAATGCCAGCAACCAGGTGAAAAACAACAACATCAACAGGTTTCGGAAGATGTTGTTCTTCGTGTAAAAAATGCTGTGCATCGAATAGGTTACCCATCCCAGTGCGGCAATGCACAATGAATCTTTTAAAATTCCGGAACTCCAGAATACAAAGGTGGGCAGGAACACAATGGCAATGGCAAATTGTTTATGAAGATATTCATACTGTTCAAAAAAGAACCGATACAATCTCCAGGCACCCGTAAACGCGAACATGGCAAAGAACAGGTTAATGGCCAGAAACTTTCCCATGGTGAAAAAACTGAAGATGGCCACAAAGCGTGCCACCATGAAGTTGCTTTCATGATCAAAATATCCGGAGTTGCTAATATCAGCCAGTAAGGCCTGATCAAACTGTGCGGCGGGTTGTATGAGTATGGAAAAGTTTGAAGGGTCATCCAGAATGAGCCGGTAAATATTCACGCCTTCCGGGTAATATAAAAGGGTGGTATCTCCCGGAGATAAATACAACACAAACATGCTGTATGCCAGGCTGGCCATCACTTTTATCCAGAAACCCCTGCGATGATATTTTTTCAACACCGGGCGCTTGTATCTTTTTCTTCTGAAAGAAAAAAACAGGTGGAAGATAAAAACCCAGATAAAAAAAATGATAAAGTCTAAAAAATCCATCAGCAGAATTAATTAATCACCACATTGAGTGCTCAACAAAAATATCCATATTTATCGTCTAGCATTCAATAATATACAGTTATTTTGTTCAACTCTCTTGCCTATGTGTGGTATCGCCGGAACTATAAATTTGCCCTTGTTGTTCGGAAAGTTGAAGTCCGTTATGATACACCGTGGCCCCGATGCTCAGGAAACATTCACGGCAGATAATGTGTCTTTCGGCCATTTTCGGTTATCCATTCTTGATATGGAAGGAGGCGCCCAACCCATGCACTTGGGCAGTGATTTAATCATCATCTTTAACGGACAAATTTACAACCACCTCAGCCTGCGTGAGCAATTTGGTTTGCAGGGCCACACCCGTTCCGACACCGAAACCCTGTTACTCTTGTATCAGAAATTAGGAGCGGCCATGTTACCGCATCTTGAGGGGATGTTTGCCTTTGCCATTTTAGATCGCGCTAAACAAACACTTTTTCTCGCACGCGACCGGGCAGGTAAGAAACCATTATATGTTTATCATTACCAAAACCAATTTGCCTTTGCCAGTGAACTGAATGGCATTAAAGCCATCTGCCATCCCTGCATCCGCGAAGGATATTTTAACCTCTATACCCGGCTGGGTGTTTTTTACCGAACACTGACTCCCTACGAGCATACGGAAGAAATGGAGGCCGGCTCATACTGGATGGTGCATACCAACACCCTTTCTGTTGAAAAAGTAAGATGGTTTAACATACATGATCAATACCTGAAGCACAACAACGACCCGTTCGATAAAGCATTGCATACGGTGGATACCATGCTGCACGCCGCAGTGAAAAGCAGGTTGTTATCGAGTGATCTGGAAGTGGGTTGCTTTTTAAGCGGAGGCATTGATAGCGGATTGGTTACCTCTATCGCCAGTGAATACACTTCTTCACTGAAAACATTTACCGTATCCTTTCCAGATACATACGACGAAGCTCCACTCGCCGCACTGGTTGCACAACGCTACGGCACACAACACACCGAACTTACTATATCCTTCGACCACCTCCGGCAGGATATTGAACACATTATTCTGAATTACGGAGAACCATTTTTCGACAGCTCCGCCATTCCATCGTATTACGTAAGCCGCGAAGCTAAAAAACACCTGACGGTTATTTTGAATGGCGATGGGGCCGATGAATTGTTTGGAGGCTACCGGCGCTATGTGCCATTCAGTAAGTTTGATTTCTTTAAACAAGGAACTGCATTCAGAGCCCTTGCACGTGGATTGTTTTCTGTGTTACCTCATCCACATGAAAAAAAATCAAAGTATAATTTCCTGTATCGCCTCGTACAACTGGCCTCCAAAAAAAATGTGGATGTGTACTTTGCAGCGGGGCTCGATATCCTTGAAGGATATGAACAACATTTAATTCAACCACACAGTGTCGACCTGGAGATGATTCAACAGGATTTTGAAAAGATTGCACAATCTAACATGAGCGGTTTGAAAAAAATCATGAACATGGATTTTGATTGTAACCTGTTCAGTGATTTATTAGTGAAAATGGATATTGCCACCATGAGCCACTCACTGGAAGGCAGGAGTCCGTTTTTATGTAAAGATTTACTGGAATATGCACCGGGTATGCCGGATGAATATAAAATTAAAGGAACCACTACCAAGTATCTGCTCCGTGAACTCGCGAAAAAATATTTACCCGAAACATTGATTCATCAACCTAAACGCGGTTTTGAAATTCCGCTGAAACAGTGGGTGAACGGCGTGTTGCGGGATATGATTTATGATTATGTGTTATCTCCAAATGCATTGAACCCAACCATACTGAAAAAAGAGTTTACACTACAACTGGTAGAAGGTAAGGTGAAAATGCCCGCAGAAAAAAGAGCCAAAATTTTATGGATGTTATTTTGCATGGAGGTCTGGTATCAAAAAAAGGATAATGCATGAAACACATTGCCCTGATTGAAAATAACATCCTCGCTACGCATACCATCCGTCAAACGCTTACGCGCAGGTTGATGGATGAAGGATACCGTGTTACCATACTCACCACCGGTGCACCCGAAAGTCTTGAACTGGCCAGAAAAAATGGTTTTACAGTGGTTGATGTACAAAGCAGCAACCAGAATCCTTTGGATATAGTCCGCTATATTTCCAACATCCGGAAAGCCTTGAAATCCATTCAGCCCGATGTGTGCTTAACCTTTACTATCCGCCCTGCCATCTGGGGGAATGTTGTAACACGCCAACTGGGTATTCCCACCATAACCAATATAACCGGTATCGGCCCATTGTTCGATCAACATAACCTGGCCTACCGCACCGCACGCACATTGTATAAATTTATCCTCAAAAAAACAGCAGTTATTTTTTTTCAGAATACCGACGACCGCCAATTGTTTATCGATAACCGGTTTGTTACTCCTGAAAAAGCACAGCTGATTCCGGGTTCGGGTATTGATTACCGTTATTATGAACCTATGCCAGAGATTCCGGTGGCACAGCCATTTCGATTTTTATTCATCAGCCGGTTGATTAAAGACAAAGGTGTACTGGAATATGTGGAAGCCGCACGAAGGTTGAAGGGAAAAATCAATGCACAGTTTCAAATAGTAGGGCCCGTGTGGTTGCAAAATCTGCGCGAAAATATTATTTCCATGGATGATGTGAAGCAATGGGAAAAGGAAGGAATCATTGAGTATGCCGGCGAACAACAGGATGTACGCCCCTTTATTGCTGCGGCATCTGCCGTGGTACTGCCTTCCTATCGCGAAGGAACAAGCAATGTACTGCTGGAAGCGTCTGCCATGGAAAAACCTTGTATTACCTGCGATACCACCGGATGCCGGGAAATTGTAACAGATGGAGTAACCGGTTTTTTGTGTGAAGTGCGTAATGCGACAGATCTCGCTGATAAAATGGAAAAGCTTTTTCACCTCTCCCCTGAAGAACAAACGGCCATGGGTAAACGCGCACGCGAAAAAGTGATAAAAGAATTCGACAAACAGATCGTGGTAGATGCTTATTTGGAAGCTATCCGACAACTTACGGGTGAATAATGCATCATCCAACCGGATAATTACAATCGCTTGAATTGTACTAGCAACCCAAATATTGCATTCAGCTCCTCCATTGTGTCAAATTCAATCATTGTCTTTCATCAACCCCTTATATGCCATTGCTCCTCCTCCCGCTCAACCCATATTAACGCCTCCGGTTAAATACTTCCACATTCAGAATCCATACCTTAAATTTGCGCAGGAACATTTTTAGTTGATGCCTGTATGGTTAACCGGAATGTTGCTGCAAAAACCTCAATTCATTACCAGAACAGAACAAGCAAATCATGTTGGATATGATGGAATCCGTACCAAACTACCCTGTCACCGATTGCGGATGGCGGATTAGCAAGGCATCCGGTAACAATTTACTGTTTCATATAATTGATAGAGGGTCTATGTCTTCAAAAAAAGTACATTCATGATTGTAATCGGATATTCCGGACATGCATACGTAGCCTGTGGCATACTCGGTGCTTCAGGCATTGTGGTGTCGGGATATTGTGATCATGAAGAAAAAAAATTCAACCCCCTTTCGCTGCCCTATATTGGTTCTGAAAACGATTCAACAGTGCAGGAACAATTGCGTCATGCCGGGTGTTTTATTGCAGTAGGGGATAACCACATCCGTAAAAAAGTTTACCATACGTTGCAATCAGTAGACATTCAACCGGTGAATGCGGTACACCCCTCCGCGGTGATTGCACCCCATGTACAAGTGGCCCATGGAAATGTGATGATTGGTGCGGGAGTAATCCTGAACCCATTTTCCGTGATTGAAACCGGAGCCATTTGTAACACACGGGCGGTGATTGAACATGAATGTACAGTAGGAGCCTTTGCACATATTGGTCCGGGTGCGGTACTTTGCGGCAATGTACATGTGGGCGAAGGGGCCTTTGTAGGTGCGGCTGCCGTTATCCGGCAAGGTGTTCGCATCGGAGTGAATGCCATGATTGGCATGGGCGCAGTGGTAGTGAAAGATGTAGCAGACGGAGCCGTTGTGGTAGGCAATCCGTCGAGAAAAATAAATGAATAAAAAATAAAAAAATATTTATGAAGGTATTGGTAACCGGTGGAGCAGGATATATTGGTTCAGTATTGGTACGGAAATTATTGAATGCCGGACATACGGTGCGTGTTATTGACAGTTTAAAATTCGGAGGAGAAGCGTTGTACGATGTAATGATGCATCCGCAGTTTGAATTTATAAAAGGAGATATCCGCAACGCTGAAGATGTGGCAATCGCACTCACAGGTATGGAAGCCGTAGCACATCTGGCAGCCATTGTGGGCGATCCTGCCTGTAAAAAATTCAGCGACGAAGCCCGTGATACAAACTGGAATGGCAGTGTTGCATTATTTGAAGCTGCTGATAAAGCGGGTATTAAACGCTTTGTTTTCGCCAGCACCTGCAGCAATTATGGTAAGATGGCCAACCCCGATTCCTTCGTAACCGAAACATCTGCCCTTAAACCCGTATCGCTGTACGCTGAACTGAAAGTACAGTTCGAAAATTACCTGCTGAACGAGAGGAAAGATTCCGACATGTGTTCTACCGCCCTGCGCTTTAGTACGGTGTATGGTTTTTCACCGCGCATCCGATTCGATCTTACCGTGAATGAGTTTACGCGCAATGCTGCCATTCATGGCGAACAGGAAATTTGGGGCGCCCAATTTTGGAGACCATATTGTCATGTAGATGATCTGGCGCGCTCTGTTGTGCTGGTGCTCGAAAGCGATGAATCAAAAGTGCGTGCCAATGTTTTTAATGTGGGCAGTACCGAAGAAAATTATAACAAAGGGATGATCATTGAAGAAGTGTGCAAGGTAGTACCGGATACAAAAGTACATTATGTAGACAGCGCCGAAGATCCTCGAGACTATCGGGTGAACTTCGATAAAATAAGAAACGAACTCGGCTACACCATCACCAAAACAGTGCCGGATGGCGTACGCGAGATGTATACTCTCCTGAAAACAGGCATTGTAACAGACCCATTTGCCGAAAAATTCAGAAACATCTAACGAAATATCGAAATCCCCTGCAGCAGTAGGGGATTCTTTTTATCTTGCAACAGATACCGCAAGGATAAAAAACGTTTGTATGGTTTTACTGAGTGGCCCGAATATGGGCGGCAACGAATGGAAATACGTAAAGGATTGTTTGGATACCGGCTGGGTGAGCAGTGTGGGCGCTTATGTAGACCAGTTCGAAAAAATGACCGCCACGTTTGCCGGAACCCGGTTTGCCGTAGCCACCAGCAGCGGAACCACTGCATTGCATATTGCACTGATACTGGCCGGCGTACAAACCAACGACCTCGTCATTACACAAAACATCACTTTTGTAGCTACCCTCAATTCCATCAGATATACCGGCGCCAATCCGGTGCTGATAGATACCGAAACAGCAGGCTGGCAAATGGATCTGGACTTACTGGAAAAATTCCTGCAACAGGAAACGGAAATAAAAAACAATACCTGTTACCATAAAGCCACCGGGAAACGAATCCCCGTAATCATGCCCGTGCATGTATTGGGCAACATCACCGATATGGACCGCCTGTTACAACTGGCCCATCAATTTCATCTAACGGTTATTGAAGATTCAACCGAGGCCCTTGGGAGTTATTACAAAGGCAAACACGCCGGAAGTATGGGGCTTATGGGCACGTTCAGTTACAACGGTAACAAAATTATCACTACCGGTGGCGGAGGGATGATTGTAACGGATGATGAGGCACTCGCCAAAAAAGCCAAGCACCTCACCACGCAGGCTAAAAGCGATCCGTTCGAATATATGCATGATGAAGTGGGATATAACTACCGATTGGTAAATGTGGCCGCAGCCATGGGCGTGGCTCAAATGGAACAACTGCCCGGTTTTCTAGAAAAGAAAAAACACATCATTCAATTTTATACATCGGCGTTGCAAGGTGTGGGCGATATTACTTTTCAGGAGGTGCTTCCTACCGTACAACCAAACTGGTGGATGCCCACCATCCGAACCCAAAAACAACGTGCAGTGCTCGATGTATTGAATAAGGATCAATTACAGAGCCGTCCGTTTTGGGTGCCGATGAACCGCCTGCCTATGTTCAAAGAAAATTTGTATTACCACGAAGGTGACCGCTCCGGCGAATTGTACAGTGAGTGCCTGAGCATTCCGTGTTCTACCAACATCACCGATGCGGATCTGGAACGTGTGGCCAACAAAATAAAATCTGTATTTTAATTTTTGCGGATGTACCCTTTTATCAAGCGTTTACTCGACATCATACTATCTGCAACTGCTTTGTGTGTTTTAATGCCCCTACTCGTTCCCGTTATATTAATTTTGTTGTTTACGGGTGAACGTGAAGTGTTTTATTTACAGAAACGTATCGGCTATAAAAATCGCCCTTTTTATATCTGGAAATTCGCCACGATGCTGAAGAACAGTCCGAATATTGGAACAGGCGAAATCACCCTGCGCAACGATCCGAGGGTAACGCCGTTCGGCAAGGTGTTGAGACTCACCAAAATCAATGAACTTCCGCAAATTGTCAACGTGTTGAAAGGAGATATGAGTATTGTGGGCCCCAGGCCTTTGATGGAAGTGAGTTTTATGCTTTATCCTGAAGACGTGCGCCAACAGATTTATCAGGTGCCTCCCGGCATCACCGGCATCGCATCCCTGGTATTCAGAGACGAAGAAAAGTTATTGTCAGATGCAAAAGATCCCAAGGCCATGTATCAATCTATTTATCCCTACAAAGCGGCACTGGAGATGTGGTATCAACGTAACAAATCGTTATCAACCGATATCAAAATCATCTTTCTTACAGCCTGGTTGATTCTCTTTCCGCAAAGTGATATCCTGCGCACCTGCTTTAAAGATTTACCTGCAGCTCCCCGCAATTCCTGATGTTTCGCCTTTTTTATTCAGGGTGAAGGCACTAATTTTACGCATCATGATGCATGACCCCACGCAGGATATACAAACTTTATTTTCCAGTTATTCGGAGCAAACACTTACTCATATTGATAAACTTCCTCAAAGCGGAAGCAACCGTCAGTACTATCGTTTGTATATTGCCGTTAACAACGCATCCGTCCAGAACACATGCATCGCCGCCTGGAGTAATGATACAAAGGAGAATGATGCATTCATCCAATACTCGCGGTTTTTTAAAGCACGTGGCATTCGTGTACCGGAAATATTAGCAGTGAGTGGTGATCGGCATTTGTATCTTCAGGAAGATCTCGGGTACACATCTTTGTTAGATGTACTGTTGCAACAGGGGTTCACGGAAAAAGTGTACAGACTTTATGAACAGGCATTGAGCCAACTGGCCGTTATGCAGGTGGCAGGAAAAGAACTGATACAATCTTCCACACCGGTTTTTGATGAACAGGCCATCCTGCAGGATGTACTGTATTTTAAATTTTACTTTGCGGATGTACATTCGGTAGCGTATGATAAAGCCATGTTGTTCCAGGAAATACAAACACTTTCTGCTGAAACAGCAGCCATGCTGCCGAGGTATTTCATGTTTCGTGATTTTCAGGCCAGGAATATCATGGTACACAAGGATGAAGTCTATTTTATAGATTATCAGGGTGCTATGCAGGGCCATCCCACGTATGATGTAGCCTCACTCTTATTTCAGGCTAAAGCTGCGCTTCCGGATACATGGAAAGAAAATTTATTCAAGCATTATGTAACTTCTTTTCAACAACAGGCACCCGTGCATAATACAACATTCACACAGGCATACCGTTCCATGGTTTTCATTCGGATGCTGCAAACATTGGGTGCGTACGGCTTTCGCGGGTTGATTGAAAAGAAACCTCATTTTATTTCGAGTATCGCTCCCGCATTGAAGCAGTTGCGCGATATATTGCCTTCTTACCGGCTCTCACAATATCCTGAACTTCAAAAGGTCTTGCAAACATTAACCGGTGAGGCAGTACGAAATAAATATGCTGTAGTGAAAGCCGAAGAAGATACTCCATTGGTGGTGCACATCAACAGTTTTTCCTTTATCAAACGAGGTTACCCTGCCGCCGCATCAGAGAACGGAGGCGGCTATGTGTTTGATTGCAGGGGAATTCTGAACCCCGGCCGATTGGAAGCATTTAAAACACAAACAGGACGTGATAGCGGAGTGATGCATTTTTTGGAAACCCAAACCCGCATGAATGATTTTTTGAGGCATGTGTATGAAGTGGTAGACATCACCGTTGAAAATTATATTGAACGTGGATTCGATCACCTCACGGTGAATTTCGGATGCACCGGTGGGCAGCATCGAAGCGTGTACGCAGCCGATGCTCTGAGTAAACACCTGCGTGAAAAATACAATGTACCTACCGTGGTAAACCATCTTGAACAATCTTTTAATGCCTGATACGCGTATGATTCAAAAGGCGATGATATTTGCAGCCGGACTGGGCACACGTTTTAAACCCTGGACCAACCATCACCCCAAAGCCCTGGCTGTGGTGAACGGTAAAACACTATTGCAGCGAAACATTGAGTACTTACAACAGTATGGAATAAACGAAGTTGTGGTGAATGTGCATCATTTTGCCGATCAGGTGTGTGATGCCATTGAAAAAAACAATGGATGGGGCAGTGTGGTGCACATCAGCAACGAGCGCGATGCATTACTGGAAACGGGCGGAGGATTATGGCATGCACGGGATATGTTACAGGATGCGCCGTTTCTAACGCTGAATGTAGATTTCTTAACCACATTGAACCTGCATCATTTTATTGCGTTTCATGAACAGCAACAAACCATAATCTCCCTGGCGGTGGCTGAACGCCCCTCTTCGCGCTGCTTTCTCTTTAATGCACACAATCGTTTATGCGGTTGGAAAAATATGGTTTCAGGTGAAGAGCGCATCGCGTATCCGGATGATAACCTGCGCGCTTTATCCTACAGTTGTGTAGCCGCTTTTCAACCCGAAGTGTTTCAACATATACAGCACCGGGGTAAATTTTCTATCGTAGAAACGTATCTGGATATAGCCTCCCAACATCCTATTTACGGATATAATCATACCGGTGATGATATGGTAGATGTTGGAAAGCCCGAGAGCGTAGCTTTGGCTGAGGCCTTGTTTAAATAATCAGCCTTTAATGTTTTTCGTATAACTTATTCTTCTCTGTTTTCTTTACCCGGCTTCCGTTTTTGAGCGTCTTGCTTACGATATCATACGGTCCGCTCACCACTTCATCTCCTTCTTTTAACCCTTCGGTAATTTCAATGTAATTGATATCCTGTATAGAAGTAGATACTTTGGTTTTCTTTACGGTTTGATCAGGCTGAACAACGAAAACAACAATTTCACTTACATCGCCACTGCGTACGGCAACACTTTCTCCTGCCTTTCCATTGTTGGCAGTAGAGTCGTCTCGGTCGCGGGTGGTTACCGCATTGATAGGTACACTCAGTACATTTTCCCGTGTTTCAGTTTCGATATCTGCAGTGGCACTCATGCCCGGCCGGAAGGGTATCGGATTTTTTGCCTGTAAATCTTTATAACTATCCGGTAAAATGCGGATATACACTTTGTACTGGGTGGCATCGGTACTGGTGGAGGCCGTGAGTGAAGCCGAAGCCGCACCGTTGTTGCTGCTGGCTACCTGCGTAACCACACCGGTGAATTTTCTGTCGTTATACGCATCAATGGTAATGGTGGCTTTATCTCCCACTTTTACTTTGGGTACATCATTTTCACCCACATCAACCCGTACTTCAAAAGTAGACATATCCGCTACGCGCATCATTTCGGTTCCTGCCATCATGTTGCTGCCCACAACGCGTTCTCCTTTTTTTACACTCATCAAACTGATGATGCCATCCATGGGTGCTATGATAGCCGTTCTGCTTAAATCCTTATTGGCTCTTGCTAAACTGGCTTGAGAACTTTGTGCATTGGCTTTGGCACTTTGTACACCGGCTTCTATACTGCGGATTCCTTCCCGTGCTGCGTTATAATTGGCCTGTGCGGTTTTTAGATTCGCTTCTGCAATGTTGAATTCGTTTTTGCTGATTACCTTATCATCGAACAGCTTCTTCTGCATATCGAATGTTTTTTGAGCCTGTTCCAGAGAGGCTTTCAATGCTTGTAAAGCGGCAGTTTGGTTAGCAACCTGTGCCTGACTGTTGGCAATTTGCGCCTGACTTTGAGCTAAGATGCTGGCGGCCTGATCGCGCTGCAGGCTGTAAATGTCGGCATAAATTCTACCGAGGGTTTGTCCGGCTTTCACCGTGTCTCCTTCCTTCACATACAACTCGGTAATTTCTCCGCTGATGTCAGGACTTATCTTTACTTCAATTTCCGGATACACTTTACCGCTGGCATTCACCAGTTCAACGATGGTTCTCTTTTTAACTGCTTCGGTGGTTACTTTCACTCCTTCATCTTTTCCAAACACACCGGTTTTAGATAACACAAACATCAGTACAAATAACACGCCTGTACCAATCAGTATCCATTTAGTTGTTTTGTTCATAATCTCTTTTTACAGCTTGGCCGTTTGAATCTTTATAATTTTAAACCTTGTCCTTTGTAGAATTCAAGCACTTTCATTTTGAAAACATAATCATACTGGCTAATCGCATAATTCAATCGTGCACTCAGTAAATTATTCTGGATGGTAATCCATTCAAATGTATTCAACATACCTACTTCCAGTCTTTTGTTTGCAAACTCAAACGCTTGTTCGTTGGCGGCCACATTTTTACGGGAGGCTTCATACCGCTGCAATGCAACCACCGCATTATTATGTGCGGTATAAATATCTTGTTTGAGGGTTTGATCGTCGAGTGTTTGTTGTAATTCCAGCGTTTTTACATTCAGTTTATTTCTTCTCCAAGCCGTTCTCAGGTTGCTGCCATTGAAAAGCGGAACCGACAGACTCAATCCGATCGATTGTCTGAAATTATTAGACAACTGATTGGTGAATCCGGGTTTTACATAACTGTATTGCTGGAAGGGTTGTACCGGTAAAACGGAATAATTTACTCCGCCCACTTCCACCACACCTATGGGTGCAAATACGGGTGTAGAACCTGAAATCTCCAGGATTTGATTGTTGTACGCCGAGGCCAGGTTACCAAATGCTCCGAGTGTGGGCAACATGGCACCTTTTGAGGCTGCCTCCCATTTACGCGCCGCTTTCAACCGAAAGGCATTTGCTTTTTGCAATGGCTGATTCAACAATGCGGTTTGATAGACATATTCAGGTTCCAGCGCGGCAATAGGTTCAATGGGAATGAGTTCAACCGGTGGTGCATCTACTTCAAAAGGCGCCGCCGCATCAATATTCATGTACGATTTTAACAACAGCACAGCCTGCACCGTATTGCCTTTGGCGGAAACAAGATTCACACTGTCGAGTGATAATTGTGCCTCCAGTTGAGTGGCATTCAATTCGGGCAATGTACCTACATCTACCATTTTGCGCGTGTTACTCAACTGGGCAGCGGTTTGTTTCACCTGAACTTCTGCAATCTTTTCCTGTTCCATAGCCAGCAATACCTGAAGAAATCCGTTGGCGGCGGTAAGCGCAATATCATATTTCAGTTTGTCTACATTGGCTTTCGATGCCATCCATTCCCATTCATTGGCCAGGATGGTGTTGCGCTTGCTGAAGAAATTAAAAATTTCAGTGCTGGATTGTAATTGAACATTGGCACCTACATAAGATTGTGTGATTCGGTTAAACGTAATCGGATCCTGATTGTTTCCGGAATTGTAACTGACACCGGTGCCCAGGCTCAGGTTAGGAATGAGTGCAGCGCGGCTTTGATCATAGTTCAGTTTAGTGCGCAGCGCATCCACTTCACTCTGCTTTACGCGAATGTTGTTAGCCATGGCATACTCCACTACCGACTTTAAATTCCATTTTTCCTGGGCGTTGGCTATACATTGAAAAGCAAACAGAGAGAAAAGCAGCGCCACGATTTGTTTCATATTGCAAATTTATACATTGAGCGCTATATTCATATCCGTTCGTGTATTATATGAAAATTTCTTTTCTCCCTTTCATTTGAATCTCTTTACATTTGCATCGTTAAGGTTCCCGATGAGGGATTAAAAGGGAAGTCCGGTTGTATTCCGGCGCTATCCCCGTAGCTGTAAAACGAATGTTCGCTATATGCGATCCATGTAAAGTGCTCCATACCACTGTTTCAAGGAACGGGAAGGTTGCTTTACTGAGTTGAGCCAGAAGACCTGCCTTTTCAAATTTTTTACATCACAGCTTTCGGGTGAAAAGCTGGAGAAGTTTGCCGCTATTCCAAATATAACTGCACATTTTTCCTGCATGCCCGATGGTTTCAATACATGGTTTTGAAACACATCCGATTCTTTTTGTTGCTACTTAGCTGTATGTTGATGCCTGCATGGATGTATGCACAGGCCGTGGTAGATTCACTTCCGGTTGTTGAAGTATCTGCCCTGTCACCCCATGACCATACCACCTCATCGGTAACTGTGCAACAACTCGATAAGAAACAATTGGATGCCATGAGTGCCTTATCGGTTGCAGATGCCGTTCGCTTTTTTTCCGGTGTATTGGTGAAAGATTATGGAGGTTTAGGGGGATTAAAAACCATTTCTGTCAGAAGCCTTGGCACACACCACACGGCTGTAATGTACGATGGGATGGTTTGGAATGATGCACAAAACGGACAAACCGATTTAGGTAAACTATCACTCCAGCAAATGGATCGCATCACACTCTATCAGCAACATCCCGATAGGGTGTTAATGCCTGCAAGGGCCCTAGCGGCGGCTTCTGTTTTGATGATGCAATCATCTGCCACTGCCCGCCCCGAACCTCAACGCAGTGCATCATTGCGGATGAAGACCGGTTCTTTTGGATTGTTCAACCCATCCGCTGTTGTTACGCTATCGGATCAGAAACGGATACACCAACTGTCTGGAGAATGGCTGCATGCCCACGGGGCGTATCGTTTTCCTTCCATTGAGCAGGAAGGAACAAAGGATAAAAGACAAAACACAGACGTGGAAAACGCTCGGATTGAATATGATTTTACCTATTATCCGAAAGACAGCAATAAGTTGCATTTTAAAACATATTACTACGCATCGAACAGGGCCTTGCCCGGTGCGGTTATTGTGAACAATACCTCTGCCGATGACCACCTGAAAGATAAACACTTCATGATACAGGGTTCGTGGAAAAAGCATGTCCATTCCTCCCGGTCGTTTTGGATCAATGCACGGTATAACCATTTGTTCAGCGGATACACCGACCCTACGTTTAATAATCCACAGGGAAAACTCCTGAACCGGTTCCATCAAAATGAATACTATGTTTCCGCTGCGGTATCTCAGGTTATCCGTACACGTTATGAGTTGGGTTGGGCATCGGATTATTTTATCAATACCCTGAACCGTACCGATGAATTTGCCTTTAATTTCCAACCTGTACAAAGAGCAACCTGGCTCAACGCATTCACTGCACGGTACCATCACAGGTTATTTCATGTACATGCCGGTGCTGTACATACTTATCAAACCGATAAAGAAAAAAATGCATCCACCCGCCAACAACGCACGGCCCTGAAACCATTTGCCGGCCTACACATTCAACCGGCAGTACAGATTCCGCTGCACATACGTGTTTCGTACAAAGAAACCTTCCGGGCGCCATCTTTCAATGATCTCTACTATACCCTGATAGGCAATACCGCACTCAAACCCGAAGAGGTGAAACAATTGAATGTGGGAGTAACGTATAGGCATACCCGAAAATCTGCACTCCGTGAAGCCGTGTTCAGTGTAGATGCCTATGAGAACAGGGTGGCCAATAAGATACAGGCTGTACCACGTCAGAATCTCTTTCAGTGGTCTATGATGAACATTGGAAAAGTAACGGTTCGGGGTGTGGATGTATCGGCTGACATACAGGTGGTACCGAAAGAAAAATGGAGGTTGGTAGCGAATGCTACATACACCTTACAGCAAGCACACGATATAACGAACCCGGGTACATCCGGATATAAACAACAACTGCCTTATACCCCAATGCACTCAGGCAATGCAGGGCTTACCATACACCATACACAATGGACAGTAGCCTATCAAATGCTTTTTTCAGGTTACCGTTACCGGCAAGGCGATCCTATTCCGGAGAACTATCTGGACGGATGGATGAACCAGGATATAAAAATAAGTTTCGGATTCCGTCTTAAAGGCAAGATGCAATGCCGGGTATATGCTGAGGTAAACAATATCGGAGATGTACATTATGAAATTATCCGCTATTATCCTATGCCCGGAGCGCACTACCGTTTAGGGATAGACGTAAATATAGTTCAATATAAAAATCACCATAAAATTAAATCCAACAAATGAAACAGGTAAGAATGTTCGTATGGACAGCAAGCATCCTTGGTTTACACGCATGTAGTAAAGAAGACAGCAATCCACCCAACCCGGTTGAACCCGCCAAGGGCGTGTATGTACTGAGTGAAGGCAGCTTTTTTGGGAACAATGCCAAACTGGGGTTCTACTCTCTTGAAACATCCGCCTATGCGGGTGATTATTTCCTGCAACAAAATCCGGGAATGACAGCCGGTTTGGGAGATGTGGGTTCTGATATGTTTGTGTATGGCAGCAAATTGTATATCGTTGTAAACAACAGCAATGTGGTACGTGTGTTAAATGCATCCAACGGCGTACATATCGCCAATATTGCGTTTACTCCGGCTGCCAAACAACCTCGTTTTGGGATAGGCGTTAGAGGAAAAGTGTTTGTCACCGCATATGATGGCACCGTAAATATCATTGATACTACTTCGCTGAATATGACCGCTTCTATTCCGGTAGGATTGAATCCCGAAGGCATCACCACCAGCGGCGATTTTCTGTATGTAGCCAACTCGGGCGGGTTAAGTTTTCCTACTTATGATTCAACGGTTTCAGTCATTTCATTGAACTCACTCACAGAAATTCAAAAGATTACCGTAGGTAAAAATCCCAACAGCATCACGGCCGATGCCTCCGGTAATGTGTATGTATCCTGCCTTGGCGATTATAATACCATCGCTCCCAAAATGGTAAAAATTCAAACCGCTACACAATCGGTTACTTTCAGTGCAGATACCGCCGCAGGCGTTATTCGTTACTACAACAACCGTTTGTACACCACAGGTGGATACCTTGGTTCAGCCTATGTGCGCGAATTGAGCACAACCAATTTTTCAGCCATCCGTTCCAATTTTGTAAGTGATGGTACAACCATCATAAACCCGTACGGTATTACCATTGATGAACAAAATGGAGATGTGTACATTACCGATGCAAAAGATTTTGTTTCTACCGGTGAGTTGTTCTGCTTTAACAGCGCCGGTGCGCGTAAGTTCTCCATATCCACTTCACCGGGCATCAATCCCGTTAAGGTGGCATTTGTGCGATAACCTGTGAATTTAATCTCCTGAAGGCTTTTACTTTTAAGATGAAAGGGTTTCCTTTGTACGTGAAATACCGTTCCAATGAAGAAACCCTTTCTCTTGTGTGTATGTACCCTACTGTTGCAATGGGGCGCTGCACAAATACTGGAAAATAATAACCCGTCAACGAATATTGCAGATACCTCCCAATCACTGGAACAGGTAGTGGTTCAATCATTCGGATATAACGCACATCCTGCAAAAGTGCCAGCAGCCATCTCCTATCTTTCTACTTCCGATTTAAACAAATTCAACGGAAATGATTTTGTGGCTGCGGTAAACACGGCCCCCGGAGTAAAAATGGATGAACGAAGCCCCGGAAGTTATCGCCTAAGCATCAGAGGTAATTTGTTGCGCAGCACGTTTGGTGTACGTAATGTAAAAGTATATTGGAATGGCATTCCATTTACGGATGCTAACGGTAACACCTACCTGAACCAGATTGCATTTCATCATATAGGAAGTATGGAAATTCTCAAAGGTCCTTCCGGAAGCCGTTATGGTGCCGGTACCGGAGGTGTGGTGCTGTTGCAAACAGAAAAAATACAGGATACAGGTTGGGGCATTCGCGCGCACACAGCCGGTGGCAGTTATGGAATGTTTTCTGCCGGCATCCGAATGGCTTTTAAGGGAGATGGAGCGCAGCATGTGCTGGCGTATTCGCATCAGCAATCCGACGGGTATAGAAACCACAGCCGTTTAATGCGCCGCGTGGCAGATTACTCCGGCTCCTACAAAATATCATCTAAACAACATCTGCATACCCATTTTTTTTACAGCAATTTGTATTATCAAACGCCGGGTGGTTTAACCCAACAGGAAGTTACAGACAACCCGCGCAATGCACGGCCCGGGGCTGAAAGTCAGCAAGCCGCATTGTTCCTGAAAACGTTGTATGCCGGTCTAGCTCATGAAGCACAACTTTCCAATCGTTGGAGTGCCACCACCAGCGTGTATGCTTCCAACACCCGCTTTAAAAATCCTACCATACGTAACTACGAACGCAAAACGGAGCAGGGTGCAGGAGGTCGACTGGAGGTAACGTATAAAAGCAATGCATGGAAGGTAGCGGCCGGAGGGGAGTTTCAACACAGCTTCACCAATGCCGGAGTGTATGCCAATGCCGGAGGGGTGCGGGATACATTACAATCGCAGGATGAAATCAGCAGTACATTGTATAATATGTTTTTACAGGGAGATTGGTCTGTTGAGAAATGGAATTTTACCGCCGGAGTGAGTTACAATTCGGGTACATATCGTTTTCTCAGAGCCAACATTCCGGGGTTTCAGCAACAGTACAGAGAATTCAAACCTGACCTTATACCGAGGATAGCCATTCACCGCAGCGCAGGGAAATACGCAAATCTCTATGCGTCGGTGAGCAAGGGTTTTTCACCGCCTTCAATAGATGAAGTGTATGCGAGTGATGCCATATTCAACAGAACCCTCAATGCAGAACAAGGAACCAATGTAGAACTCGGTATGAAGTTGCTTCCTGTACGTAATACTTTTTGGGGCGATGTGGCCATCTATTATTACAGGCTGAATGAAACCATTGTAAGCCGCAGGGATTCTACCGGAGGTGATTTTTATGTAAATGCCGGTACCACAGAACAGTGGGGTGTGGAAAGTGCATGGAATTACGTAATCCATCAAAAGTCCGGTTCATTTTTATCGTATGTGAAAGCATGGACGAGCATAACGTTAACGCATGCACGATTTGTAGAATATCAGAAGGGGCAAGGCGATTTTGATGGCAACCGTTTGACCGGTGTTCCGTATCAGGTGGTACACACCGGCGTAGATTTGAAAACACGAAATGGGTTGTCAGCTATGGTGAGTCATGCCTACACAGGCCGCATTCCCCTCAATGATGCGGGTACTTTTGTGGCTCCGCATTACAACCGGGTATTTGCCCGGATCGATTATGCATTGCCGTTACAGGGTCAGTTGAAAAGCGCTTTGTACTTTGCCTGGGAAAAATCGTTCAACAATCCTTTTAGTTTGGGCAATGATTTAAATGCGGCAGTCAATCGTTATTTTAACCCTACGGCACCATGGCAAATTACCGGAGGAGTGGTTTTAAAATATCGTTATTAGCCAAACGAAGTGTAGGCTTCGGTTTACCTTTGCATAAACCATACGCATGAACTTGAACGAAATATCTCTTCAGCAAATTATTACCGTAAGCTTTACGCTTTTTGCGGTGATAGATATGTTGGGAAACACGCCGGTATTATTATCGCTGAAAGCCAAAATGGGAGGGCATATCCGTGCGTTACCTGCTACGCTGGCGTCGGGTGCGCTGATGTTGCTGTTTCTTTTTTTTGGTAAGGAGTTTTTAGGGTTGATGGGATTGGATGTAAAATCTTTTGCTGTTGCGGGCAGTATAGTGATTTTCATTATCGGGTTGGAAATGGTGTTGGGGTTGGAGTTTTTTAAAACCGATCCGAATCCGCGCAGCGGGAGTGTGGTGCCTATTGCTTTTCCGCTCATTGCCGGTTCCGGAACCCTTACCACCATTATGTCATTGAAAGCCAATTTTGCGAACGTGAATATTTTTGCAGGCATCCTGATCAATTGCATAGTCATATTTGTGATACTGGGTTCATTGAAGTGGATTGAAAAGGCGTTGGGTCCGAGCGGACTCATAGTTGTCAGGAAGTTTTTTGGAGTGATATTACTGGCTATAGCGGTGAAAATTTTCGGAACCAATATCCAGGATTTTGGAAAATAGTGAAATTGTTTGCGTTTAGCCCGCTGATTTTCTGATACATATAAAGATAATGTAGGAAGTTCTTTATCTTGCGTGGTTCAAAGCCGGCTGTAGGCAAGAAACACCGGAAGATGCTGTAAATGAATGGTCTCGTAGTACAATGGATAGTATAAGAGTTTCCGAAGCTCCAGATCCAGGTTCGATTCCTGGCGAGACCACATTTCAACATTTAATTTTATAATATTTCTTATTCAGGTCCCCCCACTAACGTGGA
>JAHBTM010000090.1 GCA_019638635.1 Ferruginibacter sp.
TTTTGTAAGCAGTGGAAACCAAAAACCGGCTGATTCAACCTATCCTTATTATCTGGGGATGGATTATCCGTTAACGCGTGGACGCATCATCAATCGGATGCTGGAACAAATGCAATCGGCCGGTGTGGAGGATATGAAAAAAATGCAAACAGATAACTACAACATTTTTGCAGAGATGGCTATGCCCGTTTTAATGCGTTACATTCAACCTCAGGAACTCACCCCGGAAATGCAAGTATATTATCAGAAACTCCGGGCATGGAATTTAAGAAATGAACCGGATGCTGAAGGGATAACCATTTTTGAACTGGTGTGGGAAGCATTTACCGCCGCAGTGTATGACGATGAATACAAAAACGCTCCAAAAGTTGTTGCCCGTCCGTTCCAAAATACATTGCTGGAAGCATTACTTAAAGATTCCACGTACAAGTTCATAGACAATATAGAAACGCGTAAACATGAAACACCAGAGGAAATTGCAACAGAGGCTTTCCGTAAGGCATACCCGAAAATTGCAGAGGCAGAAGCCGGAGGTCGGCTGGCATGGAGTATGTACAAGGATACGCGCGTTATGCACCTTGCCCGGCTGGAACCGCTGAGCCGTTTACATTTGCCGATAGGTGGAGGCAAACATATTATCAATGCTACCACTACCACCCATGGGCCGAGTTGGCGCATGATTGTAAGTATGGGGCCTAAGATTGAAGCATATGGGGTATTCCCGGGCGGACAGCAGGGCAATCCCGGAAGCCGTTTTTACGATTGGTCGGTTGATGCCTGGGTAAAAGGCGAATACCATCCACTTAAAATCATCAGCAGAAATGGTGAACGCGATCCTTCCATTCGATGGACCATGCACTTTAAACCAGAATAATAAAAAATTGACTCATTCTATGAAATGGATTATAACCGTTTTGCTGACAGCCTTGTTATCGTTTGCCCTGTGTCTATTTCTTCCGTGGTGGAGCATTGCCATTGCAGCATTTGCTGTTTCATTATGTATTCCCATGAAGCCCTGGAAATCATTTTTAAGTGGATTTTTAGCCTTGCTGATTTTATGGGGAGGATTATCTGCCTGGATCAGCGGGGAAAATAACCATCTCTTGGCGGGAAAAATCTCCGTACTAATACTGAATGATAATAATCCCTTTTTACTAATATTGATGACTGCTTGCATTGGCGCAGTCGTAGGAGGATTTGCCGCACTTTCGGGTAGCCTTCTCCGTTACTCAGTACATAAATCATAATTATGCGTTTTATTATTTGCTGTTTGTTGTTATGGCCAATCACTGCCGTAACTCAACAATTATCCGGAACGGTGTATACTGCAGACGGAGATTTATTGCCTTTTGCATCTGTTTCAGTGAAAGGCAGGCAGGATGGAGTGAGTGCCAACAACAACGCACGGTATAACATGCGGCTTGAACCCGGTACATATACCGTGGTTTGCCAGCATCTGGGCTATAAAACGCAGGAAAAGCAAGTGCAGATCAATGAGCATACGGAGCTGGATTTCATCCTTCAAAAGCAAGAACTTACGTTAGAAGAAGTATCGGTTTCCAGTGATGGGGAGAATCCGGCCTACCGCATCATCCGGGCGGCCATTAAAAGAAAAAATGAACTTTCCGGGAAATCTGTTCCTTACAGTGTGATGAGATACAATAAGGATGTGATTAAAATGGTGAACCTGCCCGATAAAGTATTCGGGAGGAAGGTAGAGAAGAGCGAGATGGAAGGAAATGGCCTGGATTCAATGGGAAGAGGTATTCTGTATTTATCAGAAGCCCTTTCAAAAATCAGTTTCGATCCACCCAAAAAATTTAAACTGGATGTGCTCAACAGCCGTGTGAGCGGAAGCGATCAATTCGGTTTCAACTTCCCGATTTTCATCGACCTGAACCAAAACAACGTAATTATATTTCTGGAAACGTTCAATAAACGTGGTTTTATCTCACCCATTGCCGATGGGGCGATCAACTATTACCGCTTCCGTTTGTTGGGAACATTCTTTGAGGGAGATAAAATGATTTATTCCATAGAAATGAAACCCAGAAGAAAGTATGAACCCCTTTTTAACGGCGTAATCAATATTGTAGATGGTGATTGGGTGATTCATAGTGTAGATGCATACCTCACCAAAGAATCGCAACTGGAACTGGTGGATACATTGAAACTTCAGCAACTGAAAATGTTTGATGGGAAAAGTTGGTTATTGCGGAATCAGGTACTGACCATTCGGGGAAGTATCATGGGATTTGAAGTTTCGGGAACATTTCATAATGTGTACAACGATTATAATTTTGCACCGGAGTTTACAAAACAAACATTCAGCAATGTGATTATTCAATACGATACCGCTGTGGTGAGTAAACCCAAATCGTGGTGGGATACCATTCGCCCCGTGCCTTTGGAAGAAGAAGAGGTGAAAAATTATAAGGTGAAAGATAGTATATATGTGGCTGAAAAAGAAAGCAAAAACACTCAGGCGTACATTGATTCTTTACGCAAATGGCAAGGAAAAATAAGGCCTCACAAAGTATTATTGTCGGGTATCCACCGCAACCATTACAGTTTGAAAAACTCATACAGCTGGGGTGTGGAAAGTGTATTGTGGAATACCCATTATAATAGTGTGGAAGGATTGAACATGTCGTTTATTCCTTATTGGAGCAAATGGTATACTAAAAATCTTGTCATGCTTGAAGGAAACATCCGGTATGGATATCTGAACGGCCACCTCAATCCGTCGCTCAAACTGGAAATACAGAAACGGGCAGGAGACCCAATGGTATCGTACGGAAACCGTTCGATTACCTTTTCAGGGGGAAAGAGTGTTCGTCAGTTTAATCCTTCCAACCCCATCAGTGAATTCAATAATACACTCAGCAGCTTTTTGTGGGGCAATAATTTCATGAAAATATATGAGAACAATTTTGCCTCGGTGGAATATTCCCGAAACTGGGAAAGTGGTATCAAATTGAAGGTGCAGGCAATGTATGAAGATCGTTTGCCACTGGATAATAACACGGATTATGTGCTAATCAAAAAATACCGCAATCAGTTTACACCGAATTATCCGTTTGAAAAAATTCCTGAACAATTTGCACGGCACCAGGCTGTAGTGTTACATACAACGGTGAGCATTCAACCCGGACAACGATATATCGTTTTTCCAAAATCAAAAGTGAGTATGGGTTCAAAGTGGCCGGTATTTACCTTCGATTATGTGAAAGGGTTTAAGGATGTGATGAACAGCGATGTGGATTTTGATCGCTGGAAGGTAACCATCAACGGAACAAAAAATATGCGCATTGCAGGTTCACTGAATTACCGGGTAGGGGCTGGAGGTTTTTTCAATGCGGCTGAAGTACCTATCCACGACCACTGGCATTTTAACGGCAACCTTACGGATGCACTCTCAAACCTGAACAATGGTTTTCAGATGGCGTCGTATTACCAACTCAGCAACACCGAACCGGTATTCGGGTTTGCGCATGTTGAACACCACTTAAACGGACTGCTCTCGAATAAAATTCCCGGGTTTAAAAAGTTGAATATTCAATTTGTCACCGGGGCCAACGTGTTTTATGCTAATGAAAACTTTAATTATACAGAGGTGTTTTTCGGGTTAGAAAACATCCTGAAAGTGCTGCGGGTAGATTTGATCGCCGGTCTGGAAAAGGGGCGTAGCCCGCAGTGGGGCGTAAAATTTGGTGCGGGTGGTTTGTTTGGAAACTTTGTGAATGCCTTCCAGGGGAGCAGGCGTCGTCAAACATTTGAATTAAAATAGTAACTTTGTGAAAATTTGGTTTGCCCTGCAAGCAACCATCCCGTGCAATTCGGGACCCTTTTTAAGGTACAAATTAAACCACATGGCTATTCTACACAACCGGGTTTCCCAGAAGGAACTCAAAGCGCGTTTATACGCTGAAACGGAACCACGCACAACTATTTCCTTTTACCGCTATTTTCCTATTGCTGATCCGGCGGCATTTCGAGACGATTTGTATATACATTTCAATAAGCTGAATGTATTCGGCCGTATTTATGTGGCACACGAAGGCGTGAATGCACAAATCAGTATTCCTACTTCCCATATGGAAGCCCTGCGGGAGTATCTCAACAGTACAGACCATTTTAAAAATCTGCGTTTAAACATTGCCGTGAGTGATGGCAAGTCGTTTTGGGTGCTGAAAATTAAAGTGCGTGAAAAGATTGTTGCTGATGGTATTGAAGACCCTTCATTCAGTATGGAAAGAAAAGGCCGTTATGTGGATGCAGAAACCTTTAACCAACTGACCAATGATCCGGAAACGATCGTTATAGACATGCGCAATCATTATGAATATGAAGTAGGCCACTTTGATACCGCACGTGAAATTCCCAGTGATACATTTCGGGAGCAGTTGCCCATGGCGGTAGATATGTTGCAGGATGAAAAAAATAAAAACATCATCATGTATTGCACCGGCGGCATCCGATGCGAAAAAGCCAGTGCCTATTTTCTGCACCGGGGATTTGAAAATGTGTTTCACCTGGAAGGGGGTATTATTCACTATGCCAATACTGTGAAGGAAAAGGGTTTGCCCAATAAATTCAAAGGAAAGAATTTTGTGTATGATGAACGATTGGGCGAACGCATTTCTGATGAAGTAATTGCTCAATGCCATCAGTGTGCACAGCCGTGTGATTCTCATATCAATTGTGCCAACGAAGGCTGTCATTTACTGTTTATTCAGTGCGATGCCTGCCGTGAAAAATACAGCAGTTGTTGTAGTGTGGAGTGTGCAGAAATTATAACGCTACCCGAAGAAGTACAACAGGAAATGCGAAAAGGTAAAGTAAAAGACCAGATGATTTTTAATAAATCCAAAAGAAGGATGCGGTCGTTGAATCCTCATGGGGTTGAACAGTAACCCTTACGATTTATATATTCGTGTATGCGTTCTCGTGAGGAGGACTATTGTATTGTGTTTTTTCTTTGTGAGTATCAAGTTTCGTTAAATGGATATCATCCTTCCACCAGTCGCTGCGCACACTTTTTCATCAGTTCAACTGTTTCTTTTTCACTGAAAGGGTTGGGTATAAAGTTTTCGCCGGTCACTTTCTCATACAGTTGGATATATCGGTTGCTGATTTCATGCACACGTTCATCGGTCATTTCCGGTATGGCTTGTCCGGCCTGGCCCATAAACCCTTCGCTCATCAGCCATTCGCGTACAAACTCCTTACTCAGTTGTTCGGGTTTTTCTCCTTTCCCAACTTTTTCTTCAAATCCTTCTGCCCGAAAATAACGGGAGGAGTCGGGTGTGTGGATTTCATCCATCAAATAAATCTTTCCATCTCTTTTACCGAATTCATATTTCGTATCTGCCAGGATGAGTCCGCGTGCATGAGCCAGTTGTCGTCCGCGTTCAAATAACGCCAATGCGTATTCGCAAATCATACGATATTCTTCAGGAGTCGCTAATTGTTGTCGGATAATTTCATCGGCTGCAATATCTTCATCGTGCCCTGCCGCCGCCTTGGTACTGGGTGTGATGATCGGTGTAGGGAAGGAGGCGTTTTCGTTTAAGCCTTCGGGTAGGGGAATACCACACAGCTGTCGGCTACCACTTTGGTAGGTGCGCCAGGCATGGCCGGTTAAAGTGCCTCTCACCACTATTTCAATTTTAAACGGTTCGCATTTCCAGCCGGCGCTCACGTTGGGTGCCGGAACATCCAGTAACCAGTTCGGACAAATATCCGCGCATTGCCTGAGCATATGAGCAGCGATTTGATTTAATACTTGTCCTTTAAACGGAATCGTACGAGGCAAAATCACATCAAAAGCAGAAATCCGGTCACTGGCCAGCATGATGAGCCAATCTGAACCGATAGAATACACATCGCGCACCTTGCCACGATAAAAACCGGTCTGATAGGGGAGTGTTGAAAATGGCATGTGCAAAATTAAGCGGGTATGGAAGATATGCGGCCCCTCATAACACAATATATATCAACACATGTGCTAAAAATAAATTTCATTGAATATGCCTGAATTCTTAATTTGCTAAAATAATGTTAACCAAAACAACCTGTATGAGAAAAATGGCCCGTTATGTTTTAACGCTGCTAGTGGTTATGACTGTTAGTGTATGTGTACACGCCCAGAACATCACCATAAGTGGAAACGTCAAAAACAACACAACACAAGAAAATGCGTCAGCAGTATCCGTTACGGTTAAAGGCTCCACGGAAGGAACTTTCACCGATGATAAAGGAAATTTTAGTCTGACCACGAAAAGCTTACCGGTAACCCTGATTTTCTCATCGGTAGGATTTACAGAAAAAGAAGTAGTAGTCAACAGTGCTTCAGATGTAGCCTCGGTAAGCCTCGAGCCCAGCAACGTGTTGGGACAGGAGGTTGTAGTGTCTGCTACCCGTGTGGCAGAACGCATTTTGGAATCCCCGGTATCGGTAGAGCGTGTGAGTGCAGCCACCATACGTACAGCACCGGCCGCAAGCTATTACGACGTGGTGTCGAATTTGAAAGGCGTGGATGTTGTTACCTCTTCCTTAACTTTTAAAACACCCAGTACGCGTGGTTTCTCCGGTAGTGGTAACGTTCGTTTTACCCAGATTATGGATGGGATGGACAACCAGGCACCGGGTTTGAATTTTGCCGTAGGTAGTGTGGTGGGTTTAACCCAACTGGATGTAGATAACATGGAATTACTGCCGGGCGCCTCCTCTGCCCTCTATGGCCCGGGTGGGATGAACGGAACCTTATTGATTACCAGTAAGAATCCATTTAAATACCAGGGCTTGTCTTTTGAAATTAAAACCGGTATCATGCACACCGATGCCCGTCAGCGTCCTACTTCTCCATACCACAACTGGAGTTTGCGCTGGGCTAAAAAATTGTCTGATAAATTTGCCTTTAAAATTACTTCTGAGTTAATTCAGGCAAGAGATTGGATTGGTATGGATGAACGCAATTTCAACCGTATTGGTACATTAGGTCAGCCTAAAGCCGGAACCCGCGAAACAGATCCCAACTACGATGGTATCAATGTATATGGAGATGAAACAACTGCAGACATCAATCCGATTCTTCAGGGAATAGCGGCACAAGCTCCGTTTCTGGCTCAATACATCAGCACCTTAACCACATCACCCAACCGTGTTTCACGTACGGGTTACCGTGAGGCTGATATCATCGATCCTACTACATTGAATTTTAAATTAGGCGGATCATTGAATTACAAAATCAGCTCAAACACAGAGGCTATCATTGCCGGTCACTGGGGTACAGGAAACACCGTGTACACCGGTAGTGATCGTTACTCATTAAAAGATTTACGAGTTGGTCAATATAAAATTGAATTGAACAACAAGAACTGGATGATCAGAGCATTCACCACTCAGGAAAATGCCGGCCAATCATTCAATGCTACTGTAACCACCCGCTTAACCAACGAGGCCTGGAAGAGATCCATTTCTTATGGTCCTGATGGCGTAACACCAGCTCCACAACAAAGTGATTGGTATGTGCAGTATACGCAGGCATTCCTCGCAAATAAACTGGCTGGCTTAACCGATTTGGATGCGCACAATGCGGCCCGTCAACTGGCAGATCAGGGAAGGCCCATGCCGGGAAGCCCTGAATTTAAGGCCTTGTTCGATCAGGTACGTAAAAAACCGATTCCACAAGGTGGTTTATTTGTTGATAAATCTGATTTGTATCAGATTGAAGGACAATACAATTTATCGCAATGGACATCAAAATTTGCCGACATCCTAGTAGGAGGTAATTACAAAACGTATGTTT
>JAHBTM010000091.1 GCA_019638635.1 Ferruginibacter sp.
CGGTGCCTTCAGTACGGCCTATGTACTTACCGGAAGTGGTGGTCATCATTACAAAGGCAATGTAGCCGAAAATAATGTACAAGGTATGCTGGTATCGCTGGAAAACAATCTTATAGAACAAAACACCATTCAAAATAATGTAGGCAATGGTATCCGGATGACGGCTACGGCCCGTTTGCAGAACAACCAAATCATTCACAATTTTATTCAAGGCAATGCAATTGGTATTCATTTAACTGAAGACAATGCCGGTGCATCCAATAACCGGGCAAATTATAATTCCATTAACGGGAACGGAACCAACATACTGAGTACACACAGCAATCAATTCGATGCAGCCTGTAACTGGCATGGCACTACCGACCCACTGGCAATTGACGCCCTGGTGAATGGCAATGTACGCTACGCCCCTTTTCTTTTGAATGGAACAGACCTTGATGCCGCTGAACCTGGGTTTCAGACTGATATGAGTTGTGTAGTGGTACCGGTGAAAATTACTTCTTTCACAGCTGAAGCATCGGCAGATGACGCCGTGTTGGAATGGATTACAGAACGCGAAATCAACAACAATCGATTTGAGATTATGAGGAGTGCTAACGGCACAGACTATACGCAGGTTGGAACGGTAAACGGAAATGGCACCTCAAACATGATCAATCGATACCGTTTCATTGACCCGCAGGTACTTGCTAATGCGCCTGTTTGGTTTTACCGTTTGAAACAGGTAGATGATGATGGCCGATATGAATACAGTAACGTAGTAGTAGTGAAGAGCCGGTCAACCGCAGCTTTATACGTATTCCCTAACCCCGCAGCGGATTATCTCCACATTCGTATCAATGAGGTGGTTACTGAAGGAATCACATACAGACTTTTTAATGCCAACGGAAAGATGTTAAAGCAGGGCACGGTTCAACAAACGTTACAACGGGTTGAATTGAATCGTTTACCTTCAGGTATATATATACTCAGCATCCGGTTTCCGAACGGGAAACATATACAACAACGAATCGCCGTGATGAGATAAATTGGGTTTTTGCAGATGGGTGGATTTATATACGACCACTTAAGGACCGAGTACAGCCTATATGTTTTGGGCATATTTTAATTATGCAAATCCTAAAGGATCGAGTACGCTTTTTTATTTTGAATGTTATAATCATGCGACCGCTTAGGGATCAAGAACAGTCTTTTGTTTTGAGCAGGATATAACCATGCGACCCCGAAGGAATCGGCTCACCGAAGCGTTGTGGTGTATATATGCTTTGGTCACATTAATAATCGTTGTTGATTTCTATTAACTTTATTTCACACCCGTAAATCCCCGATCCGTGATATTGTAGTAGCACCATTTTTTTTATCACTTTAATATGGGATTGAAGGTATAGCCGAAAAGTGAAATAGCACTTTAACACGTCATGTAATCTTTCCCGTTAGGTTAACTGCATTTTTATTTTTTGGTTTTATGCCACCCCTTCGGGGTTGGGTATATCTCGTTTCCATATGGATGTTATCATCATGCGACCCCTTCAGGGTCGTTTCACTGAAACGATATTGTTATCAAACATTTTGACAGATTATCATCATGTGTACTCGTTGAGGTCAATAAAATTTAGATAAAGCATTGGAGGTATGTTTCCTATCGTATATGTTTAGAGGGCATCCCTCATAAACACCCCGTCTGGGGCATTGACTACACTCGCATTTTTTCATAACTTTAAAATGGGCTTGTGGGTATAGCCGTCCCTAGGAGAAAATATTTTGAAAACGCAATAACAGCCAGGTTGCATTACACCTGTTCGCAATTAAACACAATTTTATACCCCCTTTAATCCCCACTCGGGGTATTGTAGGAGCACCATTTATTTTATAACTTTAAAATGGGCTTGTGGGTATAGCCGTCCCTTGGAGAAATATGTTGGAAGTACTCAAAAATTCAAAAGTACTCCACTCATTCGCATTCCAACATAATACATGTCATACAATGCTTCATAAAGGATTCTCTTCATACATTTAAATATGTTGAATCTTAAAACAGACTTGAGAAAACAGTGTTTACCGGTCGAGATTACTTTAAATATGTATGGTTTAGAATCACAATACAAATTTTCCAAATCAATCAGCAGCACTTACATGTAGATTCTAAAATTTATCCTCGAATATTCAAGAAGACAAATCATTGAATGGAATTTCCGGGTTTCATGTTTTAGGGATGCAGGTGTACATCTGTAGCGTCTCTCAAACCATTACCAGTTAAATAAAAAGCAAGAACCAGCAACATAATGGCCATTCCCGGGATGATGGCTAAAACCGGCTGGCTGGTAAGCAGGTAAGTATAATTTTCTCTCATCATCAAACCCCAGCTGGGTTGAGGTGGTTGTACTCCAATACCCAGAAAACTCAGTCCTGCTTCCAGCATAATGGCCGTTGCAAAATTTCCGGCGGTTAAAACCAACAACGGGCCACGGATATTGGGAAGGATGTGTTTCAAAAATATGCGGATATCGGAAGCGCCGATGGCTACTGCGGCCTGAACAAATTCCCTTTCGCGTAATGCCATCACTTGTCCGCGCACCAACCTCGCCACACTCACCCACATGGTTAAACCAACCGCTATAAAAATTTGCCACAATCCTTTTCCTACCAAAAATGTAAGTGCGAATACCAGCAACAATGTGGGAATACTCCAAGATATGTGAATGAACCAACTAATGATTGCGTCTGTTCGTTTCCGGTAGTATCCTGCCAATCCTCCGAGGGTTATACCAATCATTAGTGAAACGATTACCGCTACAATGCCTACGGCAAAACTGATTCGTGCACCCATCAGTAACCGGCTTAGCATATCCCTGCCCAGGTTGTCTGTTCCCAGCCAGAAGGTTTGCGTTTGAATAAGTTGGGAGGTGTCTACCCCTGTCGGGAGCTTATACGTTTCCGCAATAGAAATGTCACTATCTACATACCGATTCACTGTAATACTGTCGCCATGAAAATGATGAGAGGTTACAGGGATTCGTTTGGGAAGGTGCGTTTCTCCGTGAATAAACAAGGGAATTCCATTAGATGCCGGTTCTTCAGGATTGGGGAGATACAGAAAGGTTTGCGTATATCCCGGAGGCTTCGCCTGAATTTCAATTGTTTGAGCATTACCGTAAGTGGATGCATCCGGCGCCAGCATATAAGCAAACAAGGCTGCAACAGCACATACCAGAATGTACACCAGCGATACAAATGCCATTCGGTTTTGTTTGAAACGTTGCCATATCGTATAACGGTTACGCATACTCATTGCACTTTACGGTCTTTCCACGTATAAGTGCCCCACATACCAAGGGCTCCGGATAGCACTGTATACATTATATGAAATGGTTGTGCCAACGGGAAATACCTGAGCCATTTTTTTCGATTGAAAAAGTGTGCTACGGGAAACATCAGCCTGAATTCAGCAAGCGTTTTAATAACAATCATCAACAGCCATGATATGAGGAAGAATGCAGAGTGTTTACTGAACAATGCTATCAGTGGAAATATCAGTAACAATACATTTAACAGGTACACCAGCAACATCACAACAAACATAGCCTCTTTTTGATAGGCAGACGATTTACTTGCCCAGCGAATGCGTTGCCTGAAAAAGGTAATTAAATCAGATGCCGGTTGTGTTTCAACAATTACATCTTTAGATTTCAGGTATCCGATACCGTTAGGAAAAGCCTTTTCCATTTTTTGCATCAACAGGATATCATCCCCACTGGCTTTATGATTGATTCCTTCATATCCACTCACCTGAAAAAACGCCTTTCGTGTAAATGCCAGATTAGCTCCGTTGCCCATAGGGTGCAAGCCCAGATGAATAGCCGCTCCGGTGACTCCCTGCAAACTGAGAAAATCCAACGTTTGAAATACATCGAGCGCACTATGTGGTGATTGATACACCACAGGCATTACAATCATTTCGTACCGATGCGATTCATAAAAAGCTACAACGGATTCCACCCATTGTTCAGGTACTACACAATCGGCATCGGTTGTTATCACCAGTTCTCCACGGCTGTGCAACATTCCGGTTTCCAACGCTTTCTTCTTATAGGCGGTTAATGGTTCTGTTACATGCGCTGCCAGATTCAGCACTTGTACAAAAGGATATGTACGAGCTATGTCAGCCGTTGCATCCGTAGAATGGTCATCAATGACGATGACCTCCAACAAGTTCAACGGGTAGGTTTGCCGGGCGATGGAATTCAATAAGGCAGGCAAATTTTCTGCCTCATTGCGTGCGGCAATCAGGATGGTAACTCCGGTGGCAGGAGGATGTTGTACTGGTTGATTTTCCGGCAATTGCATCCAGCCATGGCGGTAATATTCCATACAGGCGGCATACAGCATTAAGGCCACAGCAGTTATAATCAGCAACTCAATCATTCGGTAAGGTCAAAAATAATTTTTTTAATTCAGGCAAATACTTAACTTTATGTAGTTGCATAAACAACTATATGCCAAACAACCAATTTAAACGGGGAGAATTATACAGTTTCATTACGGGCAAGGCCAGTACGGCAGTGGCTCGGAGGCTGCAAAAGAATTTCAAACTGGCGGGTATTGAAATTACCATTGAGCAGTGGAGTGTGCTGTATCATTTATGGAAAGAAGATGGGTTGAGTCAGCAACAGTTGTGTGATGCCACCTTCCGGGACAAACCCAGCATCACGCGGTTGGTAGACAATCTGGAAAAGCTGAAGCTAGTGAAGCGTGTGCCCTCGAAAGATGACCGCAGGAGTAACTTGATTTACCTCACACCCGAGGCTGATCAATTACAATCACGTACCATGGAGGTGGCCAACCAAACCCTAAATGAAGCGCTGGAAGGGGTTACGCACGGACAGGTAGAAATTGCGAAGGAAGTATTGCACATGGTGTATGAAAATCTGAAATAATATTCTGTACAATAAATTTTTTTTTTATGTCAACTGAAACTATTCAACACACCGTACTGAAAGGTGGCGAATGGCTGATTCGGGAAAGTGATCCGCACCAAACCTTTATACCGGAAGACTATACCGAAGAACAGCAGATGGTGAAAGACATGTGCATTCAGTTTATCGGGAGTGAAGTGTTGCCCGTGGTAGACCGTATCGATAAGCTGGAAGAAGGATTAATGCCCTCCCTGATGGAAAAGGCAGGCGAGCTGGGACTGCTGGCGGCTTCGGTACCTGAAACGTTGGGCGGTTTAGGGAAAGATTTTGTAACCTCTAACCTGGTTGCTGAAGGTTTGGGTGGTGGATATTCTTTTAGTGTAGCCGTGAGTGCCCACGCAGGTATTGGTACGTTACCGATTTTGTATTTTGGAACGGAAGCACAAAAGCAGAAGTATATTCCTAAACTGGCCAGTGGTGAATGGAAAGGCAGTTACGGACTAACGGAGCCGAATAGTGGCAGTGATGCGTTGAGTGCTAAAACCACTGCCGTATTATCAGCCGATGGAAAGCATTACATATTAAATGGTCAAAAATGCTGGATTACCAATGGTGGTTTTGCAGATGTGTTTACGGTATTTGCCAAGGTAAATGGAGATCAGTTTACCGGATTTATTGTAGAGCGCGGTATGGAGGGATTTACTCAAGGTCCGGAAGAACACAAAATGGGAATTAAAGGATCTTCTACCGTGCAATTGTATTTTCAGGATTGCAAAGTGCCAGTTGAAAATGTGCTGGGAGAAATTGGCCGCGGACACATCATTGCGTTCAACATTTTAAATATCGGCCGTTTAAAGCTGGCAGCAGCTACACTGGGTGGTGCGAAAGCTGCCATGAATGAGATTGTGCAGTATGCCAATACGCGTGAGCAATTTAAAAAGCCTATTGCATCATTTGGGGCGATGCAGCATAAGTTAGCACAGATGGCCACCCGTGTGTGGGTTTCGGAGAGTGCATTGTACAGAACGGCCAAATGGATTGATGAAAAGGAACATGCATTGTTGCAGGAGGGCAAACATTTTAATGAGGCGTTGCTGGGTGGTGCGGAAGAATATGCAATTGAGTGTGCTATGCTGAAAGTAGATGGCAGTGAGATGCTGGATTTTGTGGTGGATGAAGGGGTGCAGATTCATGGCGGAAACGGATTCAGTGATGAGTATTTGATTAGCCGTGCGTACCGCGACAGCCGCATTAATCGCATTTATGAAGGTACAAATGAAATCAATCGTTTGCTTACGGTAGATATGATGTTGAAGCGTGCGATGAAAGGGAAACTGGATCTGATGACACCGGCCATGGCGGTGAGCAAGGAATTGATGAGTATTCCGGATTTTGGCGATGAAGATGAAGGAGCTTTTGCAGCGGAGAAGAAGGCGATTGTAAACATGAAAAAAGCAATATTGATGACGGCCGGTGCTGCGGTGCAGAAGCTGATGATGCAGTTGGAAAGCGAGCAGGAAATTCTGATGAATATTGCGGATATGGCCATTCAGACATTCCACGCTGAAAGCGCCTTGTTGCGTTTATTAAAACTGGCAGACAAAAAAGGAATAGACCACGTTTCCAGTGAAGCAGACATGGTGCGTTGTTATTTGAATGATGCCGTGGATATTGTGAACAAGAGAGGAAAGGAAGCCATCAACGCCTTTGCAGAAGGGGATGAGCAACGTATGATGTTGCTGGGTTTGAAACGATTTACTAAAATGGCACCGTACAACAGCAAACAGGCGCGCAGAAACATTGCCGCAAAACTGATTGAAGCCAACCGTTATTGTTTCTAATGATGTTGGATATGAAGTTAAACGAGCTGTACCCTGCGAGGTGCAGCTTTTTTTATGGATTGTGATCTACCCAAATGAGTGCGGTGGTGTCGTATCCCAAACCGGATGCTGTTTGAAGGTATTCGTTGCGCACATTATCGGGAAGAGATGTGGTGCGGGAGAGTATCCACAGATAACTTAGGTCTTTACCCACCACCAGTGCATATTGATAGTTTTCATCTAATGCAATGATATTGTAACTGCCGTAGAACGGACCCAAAAAAGAAACTTTCAGCTGGCCCACATTTTTATCACCCACAAACTTTGCTTTTCCCACGGCTTCTTTGCGCTTTTTCTTTTTGATATCATATCCGCTGTTCACCACTTTAAGGGTTCCGTTCTTGTTTAGTGTATACACTGCCGTTACCTGCATCAGATTTTTTTCGAAAGAATGATTAAGTCGTGCTATTTCATACCAGGTGCCGAGGTAGCGATCTACCTGAAAATTACCAACCGGTTTTGCTCCTTTAGGAATACCTGTACAGGCAGTGAGCCAGAACAAGCATACAGCAGTAAGGAGTAGCAGGGAGAGGATTATTTTCATACGTACAAGTTAGCACTAAAAGTTGTAAAGGAAAAGAATGATGAAGTACGCATACTGCTGAAAGGCTGCCGGACAGCAATGGATAGCCCGGTGAAGCTATAGTGTGCAGGCTTTGTGCCGTACTAGAAATGGATGGCCGGAACAAAAGGTTCTTAGTGTTACCTAAGCCGACAGCCCCTGCGGGTTGTACCATTCAACGTTATTTTCACGGGAATATTTGTATTTCCGTTCACAGGATTGTACAATGAAGAAGCAGGTTATGGAGTATCTTCGGATGTTAGTAAAGCACATGGTATGAAAGTAGGTTTAACGTTGGTTTTGATGTTTATGTTGG
>JAHBTM010000092.1 GCA_019638635.1 Ferruginibacter sp.
ATGCGCCGAGTGCAAAGAGTAGGATCATTGGTATGATCATTTTTCGGTTGAATTTTTGTTTTGCCAGTAGATAAACAAATCCCACCAGAAATACCACACCAATTAATCTGGCCCAGGCCCTATGCAACCATTCCCAGAAATAGATAAATTTAAAATCGCTAAGAGAGAAATGTTGATGGAGATATTTAAACTGATCAGTAGACTTATATTTTTCAAACTCTGATAACCAGTCTTGTGTATTGAGGGGTGGCAAAATACCGGTGATGGGTTTCCATTCGGTGATGGAGAGTCCGGATTCCGTAAGGCGGGTGATACCACCTATAAGGATTTGAATGACAATCATGGCGATTCCGATCAATAGCCATGAAACAACCGCTTTATTATTTTGAGTTCTTTGAGGTGTAGTAATCATAGTCTTGCAAAGGTATTGGTTTGGCGGGATTGAAGAGTGTGGGGTGTTAAAGGGGTGGCCGGACTTAAGTCCGGCCCTAAAACTTTCTACAAAAACATTTTGCTGAAACCCTTTTGAATTCTGCGTTTCGAACCACTTAACCTCAAACTTCCTCTGTCGGCCGGGCTTAAGTCCGGCCCCAACTATACAACAAACATCAAACACTTTTCGCTCACTTAATTCCGGCTGCCACCCACTACCCATATTTATACACCCGCCATTTCCTCCTCTTTATCCCATTAATCTTTCTCCACTCCCTTTCCAAACACTCCGGTAACTTTCCATTGGTTAATGCACAATGTGCTATTTCTCCCTTTATCTTCATCGCCCTCCGTTCCCCTACGGAAACTGCATAATATGTCTTTTCCCACTCAAACCTTTCCGACAACCTCTTTTGCTCATTTATCCAAAATGAAGATTCTCCTTTTATCAACTGCATCAATTTTTCAATGGTCTGATTGGTTTTAAACGCTATCAAACAATGACAATGATTGGGTTGAACCAGAATAGCCTCTATCATCAAGCCCTTCTCTTGCGCGTTTCGTCTAATATGCTCCCCAACCATCCTCCTGAATATGGGCGACATCAAATAATTTTCCCCTTGTCTTGTAGTCCATACAAAATGAATGTACACGCTGATGAAAGTAATCATGTGCTGCAATTATGAACCCGCAATCTGGAACTTTTATACTTTTTAAAAAATACCCCCTACCCATCTTGTATACTAATGCGTAATTTTTGTTTAAAATGTCTACTCCACACAGATTAGTGAATATTTTTGCCTCATGTTGCTGCCCTTTCATGATAACACTTGTATTGAAGCCGGTGTAGACGAGGCCGGAAGAGGATGTTATGCCGGCCCTGTATTTGCCGCCGCAGTGATTTTGCCAAAAAAATTTCATCACCCGTTACTAAACGACAGCAAAAAAGTATCTGCTTCACATAGAGATGTTTTGCGCACTGTCATTGAAAACGAAGCTGTCGCGTGGGCCGTGGCCATGGTCGATAATTTAGAAATCGATAAAATTAACATCCTACGTGCATCATTCAAAGCCATGCATCTGGCTATAGAACAACTAACACTCAAGCCTAACTTCTTACTGATAGACGGCAACCGGTTCAACCCCTTTCCCCATATAAAACACCGCTGTTTTGTAAAGGGAGATGGCAGATATGCATCTATTGCCGCCGCAAGCATCCTCGCTAAAACGCACCGCGACGAATATATGAATCTACTACACCGGGAATTTAATATGTATGGATGGGAGAAAAATAAAGGGTATAGCACTTTGCTTCATCGCAATGCCATAGCGGAATACGGCCTGTCGAAGTATCACAGGAAAAGTTTTAATATTTAGTGCTATTCCGCTACCATTAAGCATTCAGATCAAAAACCCCAGCTCCTTCACGTAGTACACTCCAGTCATCCGTAGTGCAATCAACCACTGTAGAGGGTACCAAACCTCCCGCCCCGCCATCAATTACAATGTCTACCCGTTTTCCAAAATTTTCATACATCACTTCCGGATCAGTATAGTCTTCCACCATTTCTCCCGGCAATGACGCACTTAATAAAGGATTTCCCAAACTGTCTAAAATGGCACGACATATATTATTGTCCGGTATCCTCAACCCCACGGTTGATTTTTTGGTGTGTAATATCTTTGGAACCTGTTTGCTGGCCGGTAATATAAATGTGTACGGACCGGGCAAATGACTCTTCAACACGCGATATAGCGGTGTTCCTATACTTTTTGTGTAATCACTTAAATGACTTAGATTACGGCAAATGAACGACAGTTGCGCCTTTGACGGATCTACCCCCTTTATCCTGCAAATCTGTTCTACGGCTTTCGGCTGATAAATATCACAACCCAAACCATAAATTGTATCGGTTGGGTAGATGATGACACCCCCTCGTTTCAGACAATCCACTACCTGCTGAATCAACCGCGGTTGCGGATCTTCCGGATGTATTCGTAAAAACATGGTCCGAAATTAAATACAATTTCCGCTTTACGCACAAAAACAAAATTTATCAGGTACTTTTGCAAGGTTTTTTAATTTCATCTTTTAAAAATTATAACCTTCCCTTATGTCACTCATCACCGTAGGTACCATGGCTTTCGACGCAATTGAAACGCCATTTGAAAAGGTTGATAAAATCATCGGCGGATCCGCTACGTATGTGGCTTATGCTGCCAGTAATTTTGTTAAACCCGTTCAACAAATTTCAATTATAGGATACGATTTTCCGGAAGAAGAAATGAACGCCTTAAAAGCACGTGGTGTTATGATGGACGGAGTTGAGATTATTAAAGACAAAAAATCCTTCTTCTGGAGCGGTAAGTACCATATTGATATGAACTCCAGAGACACCCTGATTACCGACCTGAATGTACTGGCCGATTTTAATCCCATTGTTCCCGATTCTTATCAGGGCGCAGAGTTTTTAATGCTGGGTAATCTGATGCCCTCTCTGCAGTTGAGCGTGATCAAGCAACTTAAAACACGCCCGAAACTGATTGCCATGGATACCATGAATTTCTGGATGGATACCGCTATGGACGATCTCAAAACAGTATTGAAAGAAGTTGATGTTCTGTTGATAAACGACGGTGAAGCCCGTCAATTGAGCGGCGATGTATCACTCGTTAAAGCCAGCCGTAAAATATTGAATATGGGGCCAAAATTCCTGGTGATTAAGAAGGGAGAACACGGTGCGCTCCTCTTCCATAAAAACCACGTTTTCTTTGCCCCGGCTCTGCCTCTCGAAGATGTATTCGACCCCACAGGTGCCGGAGATACATTTGCCGGAGGATTTATTGGCCATCTGGCTAAAACCAAAGACATTAGTTTTGAGAACATGAAAACAGCCATCATAGTGGGTAGTGCCCTGGCGAGTTTCTGTGTAGAAAAATTTGGTCCCGATCGCTTACGCGAAATCACCAAAGATGATTTGGATGAAAGAATCGGCGAATTTGTTCAATTGGTAAACTTTGATATTGACCTGGTATAACGGTGTACCATGCTCGAAATTATCGCATTGTTCTTCCTGACCAGAAATATCGGTCAACTTGCACAACAAAAAGGTGTTCCACCACTAAAATGGAAAATCTTCACCATCCTAGCTTGGATTGCGTTTGAGTTTGTGGGTGTCATCTTTGGTGTGGCCATATTCGGACCTAACAACATTGTGAGTATCATGCTCGTAGCTATCGGTTTCGCCATAACAGGTTATTACCTTGTTCGAAAATACCTCGATCAATTACCGGACACCGATATATAACCTGTTCAACGTAAAAAAATGCCCGGATAAAACCGGGCTTCTTCATAAACTGTACATTCCTTCACTATTGTGTAATGCCTTCAAGCTTTAAAATAAACGCATACTCCCGGGCTCTGTCCTTTAGTGATTTAAACCTGCCTGATGCACCTCCATGCCCCGCCTCTAAATCAGTATGAAATAAAATCTTGTTGTTGTCTGTTTTGTAAGCCCTCAGTCGCGCCACCCATTTAGCCGGTTCAAAATATTGCACCTGGCTATCATGCAATCCTGTTGTAATCAACATATGGGGGTACGACTTCTTTTCTACGTTATCATACGGAGAATATGATTTCATATAAAAGTAATGTTCCTTATTCTCGGGATTTCCCCACTCATCATACTCATTGGTGGTTAAAGGAATAGTAGGATCGCTCATGGTGGTCACCACATCTACAAATGGAACTTGTGCCACAATACCGTTAAACATTTCAGGCGCCAAATTTACAACAACACCCATCAACAAGCCGCCTGCGCTGCCACCCATAGCATACAAATGTTTAGGGGTTGTGTACTTTTCATTCACCAGATATTTTGCGCAATCAATAAAATCTGTAAACGTATTTTTCTTCTTCATCATCTTACCATCTTCATACCAGGAACGTCCCATCTCCTGCCCACCACGAATATGTGCAATGGCAAACGCAAATCCGCGATCGAGCAAACTTAAGCGCACACTCGAAAAAGTTGCATCCATATTGGCCCCGTACGATCCATATCCATACAACAACATGGGCCTCGTTCCATCTTTGGTGAACCCTTTTCGATATACAATAGACATGGGAATTTTGGTTCCATCCGCTGCAGTTGCAAATACACGCTCCGTTACATAACGGTTCGGATCAAAATCCCCCACCACTACCTGCTGTTTCAATAAAACCTTGGTCTTGGAATTCATATTGTAATCATATACAGAGGAAGGGGTTGTGAGCGATGTGTAATTAAATCGCAATACATCTGTGTCATAACCTGGATTATACGCTAAACTTGCCAGATAGGCCGGCTCGTCGAAAGATAAATAATGCCCGATATTATTTTCAAATCGAATGATATGGATGCGGGTCAACCCATCCTTACGCTCACTGATGGCCATAAAATCTTTAAACACCTGCATGCCTCCAATAAATACATCCGGATAGTGCATCACAAATTCTTTCCAATCTTTTGCATGCGTTTTATCTTCTGTAGCCGTCATGATTCTAAAATTCTTTGCCTCCAGATTGGTTCTGATATAAAACAAATCGCCTGCATGATCTACATTGTACAGCACTTCTTTCATACGCGGCTGAAATACTTTAAACGGTTGATTAGGTGTATTCGCATCCAGATATTTAATTTCAGTTGACAATGTTTGCTGTGAGTAAATGAACAAATATTTATCAGACTTACTTTTTCCAATTCCAATATAGTTGGCCGGATCGGTTTCCTTATACACTTCAACATCTTCCTGCTCATTGGTTCCCAACTTATGACGCATGATACGCTCACTCAACAACGTAACCGGATGCTTGGCTGTGTAAAATATCGTTTGATTGTCATTCGCCCAGGTTGGGTCCCCTTCCGTATTGGTAATAACATCTTCCAATATCATTTCCGTATCAATGTTCTTAATAAATATCTGATACTGCCGGCGAGATACCTTATCCACTCCGTATGCAATCCACTTATTATCCGGACTCACACTAATACCACTCACAGAATAATATGTGTGCCCTTCTGCCATGGTATTTACATCCAGCAACACTTCCTCCTTTGCATCCATGCTTCCTTTCTTCCTGCAAAAAAGATAATAGTCCTTTCCTTCAACCTGGCGGGTATAGTAATAATATCCATTCTTCAAGTAAGGAACACTTTCATCCTGTTCTTTTATTCTTGAACGCATTTCTGTGTATAGCACATCCTGAAATTTTTCAGTATCCGCCATCATGGCACTGTAATAATTATTTTCGGCCCGTAGATAATCAACCACCTTAGTACTGTCAGGCCCTTTTTTAAAAAAATCATTCATCCAGTAATAAGGATCAATTCGTACATCTCCATGCGCTTTGTGGAGATGTTGTTTCTGCTCTGCTACCGGCGGTTTCACATCGGGCCAGTACACTTGCTTTTTGTTCATATTGATTTGAGATTTTGCTGTTAACCCTAAGGCTAAACATATCATTGCGGGTATCACTGCTTTTTTCATACTGTAATTATTGGTTGATGATGTTGATTACTTTTTTATACTTTTCAAACGAACCACGGGTGTCAAACGCCTCTATGTAAACGATATATCTGCCCGTTGGTAAAACCTGCATCCGCTCTCCCAATCCATCCCACCGCCATGTACCTGTAGTACCATTCAGAACGTTACGATGCAAAAACCGAACCGCTCTTCCATGTATATCAAAGATAATTACATTACTCATGTATCCAGCTTCGGTAAAGGAATATTGTATGGTTAAGAAATCGTCGCGCCCATCATTATTGGGTGAAATGTTTTCTCCTGAAAATGTATATTGAGCCTGAGGAGTTGTTGTAGTTACCTGCTGGCTATTCTCATATCCCGGGGTGGCATACCCTACATCTCTGGAAGCACTATGCCATATCTCCCGGCGGTTACTTGTTCCCTCGCGGTGTATACGCTCCAGCGAAACCCCTTCCACCCGGGTTAACAACGGAAAATGCCAGTTGGCCTGATAGGCCACCCGATCCACTTCTTCACCGGCATGATTGAGTATTATAACCGTGCCCTTATCATCATTATATGCTGGCAATTGCATCACGTCTACAAACCGCTCCGGAGATTTACAATAATACTCCGATTGTACAATGCGACGATTATTCGATAAGGCTAAGATTCCTCCCGGAAACAACGTATATCCCGTGGGATGCAACTGTGTGATCTGCGCAGTTGCACCCGATGAAGATTCGTGCGCGATATATACATATTTTAAATCAACTGCATGGTTACCGCGATTGTATATCTCCACAAAATCGGTTCCTGAAGGAGTGGGATTAAATAATAGTTCATGAATAATTACATCCCCTGCTTCCGGACTATACGCCAGGGCCAGCGGAATTTCTGCTGAGGGTATAATAATGCCCGAACAACTGCGTACATTCCTTACCGTTAAGGTATAAACTGTTCCGGGAACAAGAGGTTCAAGCAAACGGATACTCACAATCTGTAGCAGCGGCTCCAACAATTGGAGATTGTCAACTCGCAACCCCTGCGGCTGAATGTCAATTTGTACCTGATGCACATTCAGCACGTCGAGCGGACCTGAAAAAAACAACTGAATATGCATACTGTCTACCGCATAACTTCTTTCCAATTGAAAAGCTACATCCGTTTGCACCAACCCTGATACAGAATTATATCGCCCGGGTGTTGCTCCGCTTGCATCGGTACTGGCTACCCAGTTGCCTTCGCCTACACAAGGCTGATCCACATTTTTCATCTCTAAACT
>JAHBTM010000093.1 GCA_019638635.1 Ferruginibacter sp.
AAGGCATACAGGTACAATGGACGGTAACCAATGAAAATAATGTGTCGCGCTATGTAGTAGAACATAGTTCAAACCGAAGCACCTTCAGTGATATTGGCACGGTAGCCGCTTTGAGAACGCAACAAGTAGCCGGTTATCAACACCTGCATACCCTGCCCGTGCATGGCATCAATTACTATCGTTTACGGATATACGATTTAACAGGTGGATATACCTACAGTGAAACCGTTTCGGCGATGTGGAATGAAAAAACACAACCGATGATTGTGGCGTATCCCAACCCCGTAACCGGTGCGGAATTTAAAGTAGCCTTCACGAATATACCGTTGGGCAAATACGGATTGATGCTGGTATCCACCGATGGCAGGGAAATACATAAAGAACAAATAGTACATACGGTAGCCGATAATGTGTACACGATTCGTCCACGTCGTAAGCCGGCCGCGGGAAGTTATTATTTGATTATACATGGTGAGGCCTTCATGGAAAAAAGAACGATCCTGGTGCGTTGAATCAAATAAGGGATTGCACGGGGATATCATTTTTTAAAAGTACAGTCCGGCACCTGATGGGTGAGGGTAGAATCCATATTAAGTTGATTCTATCCAATGAGGATGACACATATAGCATGAGTAGATAACATTTGAACACTTTCCGGTTTCATTCGCTGATGAAGAAAGTGCCCATCAGAATCATATTATTCTGCACCTAAAGTGGTTATATCATAACATAGAACAATCAATTCAACACTCCCAAATGCAGGAAAATTTGTATAGTGATCAACCTAACATCCTTGAGAACAAAATCATTCCTGCAGATTTTGGTTTAAGGTTTTTAGCCGCCTCGATAGATTTGATTTTTTTGTCTTTCCTGATTTTTCTTTTAAAGATCTCACACCCAGGGTTCAGTAATTATTTTTTTAAGGAGATGCTTCATGAACAATCAGATAGTTACACTTTATGGGTAATGAAAAGAAGCAGCTTGGTGGTATTATGGATTGTATATTCTTCCGTAATGGACTTCACCAATAGGCGAGGTACCATAGGAAAACAATTTGTTGGAATCGTGGTTTCGGATAATCAGGGAAGAAAAATCAATTTCGTTACATCTGTTCTCAGAAACCTATACAAAATTATTTCATACATTGTGTTTGGTCTTGGATTCTTCTACGTATTAATAGACAGAAAGAACCGGGGATGGCACGACATGTTGGCCGGCACACTTGTCCTTAAAAAATACTAAGAAACACCAGCCAGTTACTCATATTTTCTGACATAAAAAAGAGTTCATAAAATGAACTCCCGGTAACAACTTTTAGTTTGATTTTCTATGTCCATTATCCTTACATACTCATCAAACAACAACAGAATGTTAAGATGTTTGCAGCACTGCTTTCATACACGTAAATCGCTAAAAAACAGCTAATTTTGCCGGAATGTTGCACCGGCTGCTCACTTTATTTTTCGTTGGGTTTATACTGCAAAAACATGCGGGTGCACAGTGTACGGCCTTCATCAACTCCTATCCGTATATTCAGGATTTCGAAGCCGACAATGGTGGATGGCAATCCGGTGGCAATGCCTCTTCCTGGACGTGGGGCACACCCAACAAATCCATCATAACCGGTGCCGGTGGAGGAAACAGAAGTTGGATTACGGGCGGATTAACCTCGAATGCCTATAATGATGGGGAAGACTCCTGGTTGCGTAGTCCATGTTTCAATTTCACAACCCTGAGTAATCCGCAAATCAGTTTTAAAGTTTTTTGGGAAACCGAACGCAATTTCGATGGGGCCATATTGGAATACTCAACCAATGGTGGCAGCAGTTGGACTGCCCTGGGTTCGGATCAATCCAATGCCAATTGCTCAGGAGAAAACTGGCACAACAATCCATCAATCCGTTACCTGGGTTTTACAACAGGATGGGCGGGAACCATTAAGCCCACATCCGGTCCATGTTTAGGAGGTGGAGGCACCGGAGTATGGCTAACAGCTAAGCATACACTCAGTATGTTGGCCGGTCAGCCATCCGTACGTTTTCGTTTCCGTTTTGGTGCGGGTACAACATGTAATGTGTACGACGGATTCGCTTTCGATGATTTTAAAATTCAGGAAGTATTTGCTAACCCTTCTGATTTTACTTGGCAATGCACTGCCAATAATATTGTATCGTTCAATACCACGAGCAGGGTTTGTCAGACCGGTTTACAATGGAATTTCGGTGATCCTGCTTCGGGGGCATCAAACACATCTACCGCTGAAAATCCGGTTCATACATTTTCGGCTCCCGGCGTTTACACCGTAACGTTACAAACCACATTCAGTAATGCACCGCCATCTACCACCAGTAAAACCATAACGGTCATAGAAGCCACTGCTTCAGTAAACCAACCCATTTCTTGTGCTGGCGGAACCGGTGCTGTTTCCGTTTCGGTTACAGGCACCAATGCGCCATTGCAATATACCTGGACAGGTTTTGCGCCGCAGAGTAGCCCTACACTCAGTTTCATACCTGCAGGCAATTACACCGTACAAGTTTCAGGTACCAATACGTGCCCTGTTACAACCAACATTACACTCACCGCACCCAATCCACTGGTGGTAACTGCCACTGCAACCGATGCACTTTGTGGTGCATCCAATGGAAGTATTACACTCAACGTTACCGGTGGCACCGCTCCTTATACTTATGTATGGTCGAATGGTGCTACCACCGCGGCACTCAATAGTATTGCTGCCGGAAATTACAGCGTAACCGTAACCGATGCCAATGGCTGTACGGCATCACCTACACCCATCACCGTGCAGAACAACAACAGCAATCTGCAGGTAAGCACCACCGTTACCGATGCACTCTGTGTGTCATCGAATGGAAGTATTACACTCAACGTTACCGGAGGCACTGCTCCTTATACCTATGTATGGTCGAATGGAGCTACCACCGCGACACTCAATAATATTGCTGCCGGAAATTACAGCGTAACCATTACGGATATCAACGGGTGTGGTATCTCCACCAATGCAACGGTGGGAGTGAGTCAGCCGATAATCAATCCCGGAACACAGATTCAGCCAGCAGGATGTACTACCGGCGGAGGTACTATAAGTGTGTCTCCCACAGGTGGTACAGCACCGTATCAATACAATTGGTCAACGGGTGCCCTAACAAATAGTATTACCTCTCTGGCACCGGGAACATACAGTGTACAAATCACGGATGTCAATGGATGTGTACTCAACGAAAACAACATTCAGGTACCCAATGTAAGTGCGAATATCAATGTGCAACCGGTAGTGGTTCCAGCCACCTGTGAAACAGGAGGAAACATTACGTTGAACATTACAGGAGGTACAGCTCCCTATGTGTACAATTGGAGCAATGGAGCCACCACGGCTTCCATCAATAATCTTCCTATCGGCATATATAGTGTAACCGTTACCGATATAAACGGTTGTAGTGCGGGTACGGGAAACCTCGAAATCACCCGTTCATCCACAGCACTTCCTGTAACTCTTGGCAGCATGAAAAATGTTTGTCCGGGCCAAACCCTCACGCTATTTCCGGGTATATACGCCACCTATGCCTGGCAGGATGGTTCAACAGGCAGTACACTCACGGTGCGTGCTCCAGGCACCTATACTGTTGCTGTAACCGACAATAACGGATGCGCCGGTACTGCCTCAGTGGAAGTAACTGCTAACTGTGGCGGGTTTCTTTATTTCCCCTCAGCCTTTACCCCCGATGGCGATGGCCTCAATGATACGTATGGTGGAGCAGGGCAGGTGGGCGGACTCAAATTTTATTCACTCACCATCTATGGTAGGTGGGGGCAACCGGTTTTTACCACCCGGCGTTTGAATGATAAGTGGGACGGCCGGTATAAAGGAAAACTACTCCCAACCCAAACACTCACCTGGGTGGCCGAATACATCATCGACAACCGGCCCAAACAAATTGAAAAAGGCACCCTATTGCTAATCCGTTAATATTTTTCAGGCATCCGGTTAAGTTGTAACATTGTATTTATAATTCAGGTGCATGAAGCATTTCAGGACATTTACCAAAGAAGCGGTGTTATCCATCACCAAAACACGCCGGTACGAAACCCGTGTGGGAGAACGCATAAAAGTGCTGGAACCCGATACATCGGTTGAAGAGGGCTTGATGAAAAGCGATGCCAAATATGTATTGATTGGTATTCCGGAAGACATAGGTGTACGTGGAAACCTGGGCAATGGCGGTGCTGATTCTGCCTGGGTTCCGTTTTTATCTTCTTTTTTGAACGTACAAAGCAATGCTTTCTTCCCGGCAGAAAATATTTTACTGTTGGGCGATTTTGACTTTGGAGATATTCAATTCCTCTTGGAAAACACAATCTATAATCATGAAGAAAGAATAGAAGCATACCGGCATGCCGTTCAGGTAATTGATGAAGCCGTAGAAAAAATTATTAAACTCATCGCACTCCATGGAAAAATCCCCGTGGTTATCGGAGGGGGGCATAATAATTCTTATCCCATTATACGCGGTGTAGCTAAAGGATTGCAACAATCCGGAAAAATACCATCTGCCAAAATCAACTGCATCAACCTCGATGCACATTCGGATTACAAACTCCCTGAAGGAAGACACAGCGGCAATGCATTCCGGTATGCCGAAGGAAGTGGTTATCTGCATAAATACAGCATTGTAGGCTTACATGAAAATTACCTGCCTCAAAACGTATTGTACGACATACATCATAACATAAATATTCATTACACCACCTTCGAAGATATTTTTTTAAGAGAGAAGTTCAACTTTAACCAGGCCATAGCCGCATCGGTAAACTTTACAACTGACACTTACACAGGGATTGAAGTAGATATGGATTGCATTACCAATACACTCAGTAGTGCGGAAACCCCGGCAGGTATAACGGGTACGGATGCACGCAGATATGTGCATTACACCACACAAATGAGTACACCGGCCTATTTTCATGTATGTGAAGGCGCCGCACAACTTTCAAACGGGAAAAAAAGCAATACCACCGGTAAACTCATCAGTTATCTGGTGAGTGATTTTATAAAAGCAGCCGAAGAAAGTTAAGCTCGCCAATTACAAACAACCTGTTCTACCTCCGTCTACCGGAAGGTTAATCCCTGTAATGTATCCTGCAGATGGTGAGCAGAGAAAGGCAACGGCTGCACCAAAATCTGAAGCTTCTCCCATGCGTCCTGCCGGAATTTCAGCTACCAGTTCTGCTGTTATCTCTTCCGCACTTTTTCCGGTAGATTTCATTTTTTGTTCAATGATGTATTCTGCCCGAACGGTTCGTGTAAATCCGGGCAACACATTGTTCACGGTAATGCCCCAACCGGCCACTTCATTGGCGAGGGTCTTGCTCCAGTTGGCCACCGCAGCACGTATGGTATTACTTACTCCCAGGCCTTTGAGGGGCTGCTTCACAGAAGTAGAAATAATGTTCACGATGCGTCCGTACCCTGCCGTTTTCATTCCGGGTACAAGGGCTGTTGCAAGAATATGGTTACAAATTACATGGGCATTAAACGTTTCGGTAAATGCCGACAAGGGGGCTGATAAAATAGGGCCTCCTGCCGGTCCACCTGTATTATTCACCAGTATATGCGCTGTTTGTCCGCTGCCGGTAAATTGTTCAATGGCTTGCTGCACCGTTTCAGACTTGCTGAAATCAGCTACCAGATAGCTATGGGTTTGTCCTTGATGATGGTCTAATTTCTGAACAGCCTCCCTGAGTTTTTCCTCATTTCGTGCCAAAAGCACCACATCTGCCCCCAATAATGAGAGTTCATAGGCACTGGCGAAACCCAAACCCTGCGTACTGCCACATACTACCGCTGTTTTTCCTGATAAATTGAGATTCATATTTGCTGCGTTGATAATATGGATAAAAGTCAAATTTAATGCATTCTTCCTTGCAGGAACCGGTTGAAAATCAATAGAAAGTAATCAACCTCCTGTGGAAAACTGTACCGGGTAAAGAATCGCTGTATTCTGCTATATTCGCAGGATGACAAGGGCGGTACTTTTCACCGTACCGTGTTTGTTTTTTTACCTGTGAAAATACGTAGAATGGTAGCAGACAATCAAATCAATTATACCGAAGATAGTATCCGCAGCCTTGATTGGCGCGAACACATCAGGCTTCGCCCCGGTATGTATATCGGTAAACTGGGCGATGGAAGTAGTCCGGACGATGGCATTTACGTGCTGCTCAAAGAAGTGATAGACAACTGCATTGATGAGCACACCATGGGTTACGGAAAAACCATTGAAGTGCAGATCGAAGGAAAAAATATTACCGTACGCGATTATGGCCGCGGTATCCCCTTAGGTAAAGTGGTGGATGTAGTAAGTAAAATCAATACCGGTGCCAAGTACGACAGCAAAGCGTTTCAGAAAAGCGTTGGTTTGAACGGAGTAGGAACGAAAGCGGTGAATGCACTGAGTAGCTTTTTTAAAGTAACGGCATTTAGGGAAGGCAAACAGAAAACTGCGGAGTTTGAGAGAGGCGTGCTGCTGACCGAACACAAAGAAGCATCAACCAAAGAAGACAATGGCACGCTGGTTACATTCATACCGGATGAATCCGTATTCAAAAATTTTCATTTTCAACAAGAGTATCTCGATAATCAGTTCTGGAATTACTGTTACCTGAATGCGGGGTTGGTTATCGTATATAACGGGAAGAAGTATGTAAGTAAAAATGGTTTGCTCGATTTGTTGAAACGCAAAACCAATGAAGACGAACTGCGATATCCAATCATCCACTTAAAAGGTGAAGATATTGAAGTAGCCATCACACATGAATCATCGTATGGTGAGGAGTATTACAGTTTTGTAAACGGACAATTCACTACTCAGGGAGGAACACACCTGGCCGCTTTCCGCGAAGGTTTTGTAAAAACCATTCGTGAGTTTTATAAAAAAGATTACGATGCAT
>JAHBTM010000094.1 GCA_019638635.1 Ferruginibacter sp.
CGCCCACAATCCATAAGGGGGTGTCAATCCATTGCATGGCAGGTATCAGGGTTTCAAAACAACGTCCTTCATTCACTGCCCCCTGATATAAAATAAAATTCTCACTAGACTCTATTGAATGGGTTTTCAATAACGGCATGTTCCGAATGACAATATATTCCACATGGTACATCTCCCTAAACCGCCCGGCGATGTAGTGATTTACACAATACCCCAGTTTAAAATGCGGGACAGTCCATTTTTCAACCATTTTCCAAACGTTGTATATGAATGGCCTGGAACTGATTTCCTTCATTTCACAAAACAGTTCATGCGCATCATATATCCTTTTTTTCTTACGCAATACACTGGTTAAATAACAGGGGAGAATGGTGTCGAGGTCAATGGCGCATACGGCATCTAATGTTCGGGTCATCAAATAAAAAAATAAGCGCATATTGTACTCGGCATAAAAAAGAAAACCCTTTTCGAATACACATTTTAAGCGAACCTGCCGGTAGGGTTTATGAAGAAGGGGCTGGGAACTTTTACGTTGCCGGCCTACCAATGTTACCCGGTGACCGGCTTCTGCCAGAGAAGTGCAGATCCGGTTCATTCGCTGATCGAAGGTCAGGTCGTTGGTAACGGTAAAATACAGCCGGGACAATGTTTTTGCACAAATTAACAGTATTATCTGAAGGATAACAAGTTATAAAGTTTTTAATCTGTTTTTACCACTCATCCATTCAGTACTCCTTTAACAGGGTAGCCCAATTGCTTAAATTCATTTTGCATTATATTTGATGTTCAATCATTCATTAAAATGTGTATTATGATAAAAAGGTTATTACCTGTGTGTATCGCTGCAGTAGCATTGCCCTCTGTTTCAGCAATAGCTCAACCGCGGTTAATTGAAAAGGTAACAAAGAAGGGAAACGAGATTGTTATCCCGTATGAGAAGTATGTGTTACCAAACGGACTTACCGTTGTGTTGCATGAAGACAAATCCGACCCAATTGTACATGTTGATGTTACGTACCATGTGGGTTCGGCAAGAGAAGAAATCGGTAAGAGCGGATTCGCCCACTTTTTTGAACATATGATGTTTCAGGGTTCAGATAACGTAGGGGATGAACAACATTTTAAAATCGTTTCTGAATCCGGAGGTACCTTGAACGGAACCACCAACCGCGACAGAACCAATTACTTCCAGACTGTGCCCAATAACCAATTGGAGAAAATGCTGTGGCTGGAAGCGGATCGCATGGGTTTCCTGCTCGATGCGGTAACGACTCAAAAATTCGAAATTCAACGCTCTACCGTTAAGAATGAGCGTGGCCAGAATTACGATAACCGTCCGTATGGATTGGTACGCGAAGTGTCTGCCAAAAATTTATATCCTTACGGTCACCCGTACTCGTGGTTAACCATCGGCTATATTGAAGATTTGAACCGCAGCACGGTAGATGATCTTAAAAATTTCTTTCTGCGCTGGTATGGCCCGAATAATGCAGTGTTAACTATTGGGGGAGATATTGACGTTAAACAAACCCTTGCATGGGTTGAGAAATATTTCGGTGGAATTCCACGTGGTCCGGAAGTATTGCCAGCTAAATATCCGCTGCCTAAACTCGAAAAAAACAGGTTTGTAAGTCATGTAGATAACTATGCCAGAACGCCGAGTTTGTCAATCGTGTATCCTACAGTACCGTCTTTCCATGCGGATGAGCCCGCACTGGATTGCCTGGCTGAAATTCTTGGCCAGGGCAAAACATCCCTGTTCTATCAGTCGATGGTGAAAACGCAAAAAGCACTGAATGCTTCTGCATTTAATTCAACCAGTGAACTGGCCGGCGAGTTTTCTATCTCCGTAATGCCTTTCCCGGGTAAAAATTTGGGAGAGATGATGGAATTGGTTGATCAGGCAATCGCTGATTTTGAAAAGCGTGGTGTAACCGATGATGATGTAGCAAAATTCAAAGCATCGTACCTCAGCGGTATAATCAATCGTATGGGAAGTGTATCAGGAAAAGTAAGTCAGTTGGCTTATTACGAAACGTTCACCAACAATCCCGGTAAATTCAGTCAGGAAATTAAAGCATATCAGGCCATCACAAAAGCAGATGTATTAAGAGTGTACAATCAATACATCAAAAATCAAAACCGATTGGTAGTAAGTACTGTTACCAAAGGAAAAGAAGATATGAAAGTGGCCGAAGATAATTATACGGTAAATGAATCAGGATATAAAGCGCCGGATTACGGTTACACCGGACTGAAATATGTAAAGGCGAATGATGCATTTGATAGAAGTAAAATGCCGCCCAGTGGCTCTAATCCAATTGTGGATGTGCCACCTTTCTACAAAGCCAAATTGCCGAATGGTATGGCCGTTATGGGAACGGAGAATACTGAAATTCCTACCGTTTATATAACGGTGGTTCTTAAAGGTGGTCGTATGCTGGAAGCAAATGATCTTTCTAAAGCCGGATATACCAGCCTAGTAGCCCGAATGCTCAATGAGGATACTAAAAATTATACCTCTGAACAATATGCGCTGGAACTGGATAAACTGGGAAGCAGAATTAGTGTGGGCAATTCCGACGATGCTATGGTGTTTACCATGCAAACACTTAAATCTAATCTGGATAAAACCATTGCCTTGTTCGAAGAACGCATTCTAAGACCCAACTTCAACGAAGAAGATTTTCTGAGGATTAAGAAGGAAACAGCAGAACGCATCCGCAACAGCAAAACATCAGCAGCATCTGTTGCCAGCAATGTGTACAGGTTGGTAAATTACGGTCCTCAAAGTATTTTAGGTGTTCCTGAAATAGGCACGCTTGAAACTATTGAAAAGGTAACATTGGAAGATATTCAGGAGTATTATAACAACTACATAACTTCAGACGAAGGACGTATTGTTATTGTAGGCGATGTAAAAGAAAAGGAAATTCTTCCAAAGCTCGGTTTCCTTCAAAAACTCCCTAAGAATTCGTTTAGTTTGCCCGCTGTTCCCGCGTACACACCGGTAACCAAAACTAAAATTTATCTGGTTGATATTCCTAAAGCGGCTCAAACTGAATTCCGTGTAGGAATGCCTACCGATTTGAAATATGATGCCACGGGTGAGTACTACCGTGCTTACCTAACCAACTTCAATTTGGGTGCGTCTTTCAATTCTCGTCTTAATATCAATTTAAGAGAAGATAAAGGCTGGACCTACGGAGCGCGCAGTGGTTTCAGCGGAGATAAGTATTCGGGAAGCTTCACCTTCAGCAGTGGTATTAAAGCCAATGCAACCGATAGTGCATTGAGTGAAGTAATACGTGAAATTAAAAACTTTGCGGAAAAAGGAATTACAGAGGATGAGATTCGTTTCATGCAACAATCTATCGGTCAGAGCGATGCTCGTAATTACGAAACCAGTGGACAAAAAGCATCTTTCCTGGGTAGGATGATCCAATACAATTTGCCCGGCACATTCGTAAAAGATCAGATTAAAATCCTGAACGAAATTCAAAAGCCTGAAATTGATGCCATTGCTTCCAAATACCTGGATGTAAACCGTATGAATATTGTTTTGGTGGGTGATGCAGCCGTAATTCGTCCTGGTCTCGAAAAACTTGGCTACGAGATTGTGGAACTGGATGCCGACGGTAATAAAAAGTAATTATCTTGCATACTGAAAGCGGCCGGCTTCGGCCGCTTTTTTTTTGTACAGGCTAACCGGTTTAACATGTTGAAGCATTTTTTACTGATTGTAATTGTATTTACAGGAGTTACATTAACAACACACGCACAAAAAAGAGAAATGCGCGGGGTGTGGTTAACTACTTTTTCAAATATCGACTGGCCACAGCGCAACCAAAGCCCCGAACAACAACAACAGGCCCTCATCCGCCTGTTGAATATGTATCAATCTGTCGGATTGAACACCGTGTATCTTCAGGTACGAAGCCAGTGCGATGCATTGTATCCCAGTACCATTGAACCCTGGACGGCCGACCTCACCGGCACGCAGGGAAAAGCTCCTGAACCTTTATGGGATCCCCTGCAGTTTGCCATTGAAGAATGCAGAAAAAGATCTCTTGAACTGCACGCATGGATAAACCCTTACCGGGCTGTAGCGAATACCGGGGCATTGCCTTATTTCTCTACAGAACATATCGCCCGTAAACATCCCTCCTGGTTGTTGGGAAATGGCACACTGCGCGTCTTGAATCCGGCCCGACAGGAAGTGCGTGAACATATAAAAAAAGTGATTTCGGATATACTTAACCGTTATGACGTGGATGGAATTCATTTTGATGATTACTTTTATCCGGAAGGTCCGCTGAACGATGAAGCAGATTTTAAAGCCAACAGCCGCGGATTTACGAATAAGGCAGATTGGCGAAGAGATAACGTAAACATACTAATCAGGGATGTGTCAAATCTCATCAACCGAACCAAACCCTGGGTGAAGTTTGGGGTTTCACCTACCGGTATTTACATGAACAGTTCCAAACCGGAACTGGGTACACCCACAACCGGATTACAGCATTTTTCAGAATTGTACTGCGACTCACGGAAATGGTTAAACGAAGGTTGGGTCGATTATATCGCCCCTCAGGTATACTGGCATTATCAACAAGCGGGTTCTCCCTTTAAAGTGGTTACTCCCTGGTGGGATCAACAAGCTGGCAACCGATTGATTTATATCGGAATTGGCGGATATAAGGTAGGAGTGTGGCCTGGCTGGAATTCATCTTCAGAAATCCCGAATCAGCTTCGTTTGTCACTGCGCAGTGGTTTTAAGCATATTCAAGGTATCTCCGTGTATAATACTTCCAGCCTGCTGGAGAATAAACTGGGCTTCCGGGATTCCATTGCCCATATGTTCAAACAACCGGCTTTACAACCCCTGATGCCCTGGCGTGATTCAGTTGCTCCCCCACCACCTGGGCATTTACAAGCTGTTCCAAGTGGTCAAACCATACGCTTATCCTGGGCACCTCCTGCGGCGCCCGGATATCCAGCAAATGATGTACACAACTATGCCATCTACCGCTCAAGTTCGTATCCTGTAACCATACAGCCTCAGCATTTACTGAGGGTGATTCCTGCATGGCAAACTTTTTACGATTCCTCAGTGCGCGTATTTGATTCCGTGTATTACTACACCGTAACGGCGCTCGATCGGTTACACAATGAAAGTACTCCGTCTAATATGGCTTCCACAGCCAGAAAAGATCTACCGGTGGTACAAATCAGGTTATATAAAAATGAAAAAGGAAGTGCAGCCCTGCGGTGGACGGATTCCAAGCCGCTCAATGCTACACGCTATGTATTGGAGCGCTCAGAGAATAATGAACAGTTCCGGGCTTTTCTTGATTTGGGCCAGGTATCACCGGTTCAATTACCACAATTAGATACTGTTTTTGCCACAACCTGGTTTCGTGTGCGCCGCGAAGGTACCGATGCTATTGCTTACAGCGAATCTCTAGCTTTTCACCCGGCACCGGTAGTGAAAAGTCAGCCACCACCGACTATTCCAACTGTTCACAAAGAGCCTGAACCAATCGCAAAAGCAGAAACTCCAAAAGCTCCGGAAAAGCAGGAAGAACCCCAACCGGTCACGCCCGTGAAGGCACCCGAACAGCCCGAACCGGTTAAAACGCCTCCATCTCAACAAGAGATTTGGCCAACCACCGGTGCCATTACCAAGCCTGTAGATCGCCTGGTTGTTGGTAATAGTTTGAGAATCAATATACTGGTAGTAGGAGAGGTGCAATATTACTTGCTCAATGAAAAGGGCGATGTGATTACATCCGGTAAAATATGGTCTCGTTCTCCTTCAGCATACGCTACGATCCCGTCATCCAATTCGTTGCCCGCAGGTATGTACCGGTTACAAACCCGATTTGGAGATGAAAAAGATGGATGGGCTTTTAAGGTGGAATGACCTTAATAGTAATAATACTTTTGTGTTTTTTCTTATTATAACCTAACTTTGCACCCGATTATAATAAAAAGCAGAAAACAAAAAAGTTTTAAAAACAAAGAAATGCCGTATTTAACGACCGAAAAAAAATCGAACATTTTTGCTACATATGGTGGCAAAGCAGAAAACACTGGGTCTATTGAAGGACAAGTAGCGCTGTTAACTGAGCGTATCAACCACATCTCCGGCCATCTCAAAGGCAACAAAAAAGATTTCTCATCTCAGAGGGGATTAATGAAAATGGTAGGTAAACGTAAACGCCTGCTTACCTATTTGAGCAAGCACGACCTCACCGGATACAGAAGCCTGATTGAAAAATTAGGACTGCGTAAATAATTCCCGATGTGCACACGATAATTGAATATTCCCAACCTTATTAAAGCTGTTGGGAATTATTCTTTTATATGATGCAATTTTTATCATTGCCGAAAGATATTTTCGGTTTAAACATTTCTTTTATGTCATTATTCAATCCAAAATCAATCTCATTTGATATAGGTGGTGGCCGAATGGTTACCATTGAAACGGGCAAAATGGCCCGTCAGGCGGATGGTTCCGTAACAGTTCAACAAGGTAACTGCATTTTACTGGCTACCGTGGTGGCCAACAAAGAACCCCGCGAAGGACAATCCTTCTTTCCGTTGTCAGTAGATTATCAGGAGAAGTTTGCTTCTGCCGGTCGTGTTCCGGGTTCATTTTTTAAGCGTGAAGCACGTTTGAATGATTATGAAATCCTGACTTCCCGTTTAATTGACCGTGCCCTGCGACCGCTGTTTCCCGAAGATTATTTCTGCGATGTGCAGGTGTTGGTTTCATTGATATCTTCTGATGATGAAATTATGCCGGATTCTCTAGCTTGTCTGGCAGCCTCTGCTGCTTTGGCTGTTTCAGATATTCCCATTCAGGAAATTATTTCTGAAGTACGGGTGGCGCGTGTGAATGGCGAAATG
>JAHBTM010000095.1 GCA_019638635.1 Ferruginibacter sp.
ATCTCACCCTACCTATTTGGGTGTCGAATGGCGGGCAAGACCCTTCTCCGGCTCCGTTCACAGTAGATTATGTGGTGAATGCCTTTCGTGCATTGGGAGGAAACATCCGTCAAACAACCTATCCCAACCTGGGGCATGGTATCTGGAATACATTCTGGCAAGAGCCGGATTATTTTCCATACATGAACCGCCAGCATAAAGCAAACCCATTGGTGTATTTTCAACGCAGTGAGTTTTGTCCGAATGATGCTGTAAGTGTTCGCATGGCCGTTCAACCGGGTTTTTATGCGTATCAGTGGGAGAAAGACGGACAAGTATTACAAGGCGCGACAGCCAATGAGTATACGGCTACTGCATTTGGAACTTATAGAGCACGTTTTCAACGTACGGCCTCTTCGGGTTGGTCGGCCTGGTCGCCCACACCGGTAGTGGTGGGTCAAAAACCAGGGACTGTAACACCACCGATTCAAATTAATGGGATGAAGTCCAATGTACTGCCTGCTCCGGATGGTTCAACTGTTGTACCTCTGATGGTACCGGAAGGTTACGCATCATATGAATGGAGAAGAGTGAGTGACAACGCAGTAGTGAGTACCTCCAACATCTATAATGCCCCGGTAGGAAGTTATCGGGTAATGGTATCAGAACAATTTGGATGCAGTAGCAGCTTCTCAGATCCATACACGGTTATCAATGCAAATGCAACCAACGGGCCGGATAAAGCCGTGAACTTGTCGGCCATTTCTTTAACCAGTACTAAAGTTCGTTTAGACTGGAACGATAATCCATCGCCGGTATACAATGAAACTGGTTTTGAAATCTACCGATCTGCAACTGCCGGTACCGGTTACACGCTGGTAGGTAAAGTGGGTTCCAATGTATTGTTTTATGAAGATGAGCAGGTAATAGCCAACAATCTATACTACTATGTGGTGCGTGCTGTAAACAATAATGCTGCCGCGCCTCTGAGTAATGAAGTTTCCGTTACAACACTTCGTGATGAAATTCCACCTACCGTACCAACTTCACTCACGGTAACGGGTACTGGAAGAAACGAAGTATCTCTTTCATGGGAAGCGGCAACCGATAACGCAGGCCCGGTTAAATATGAAGTATATGTGAATGGTATTAAAGCCTATGTAACATCTGAAACAGAATTTACCGTTCCGGAACTTACGTATCTGCAATCGTACAGTTTCTATGTGCGTGCAAAAGATATGAGTGGGAACCTCTCTCCGCAAAGTAATCAGGTAACTGCATACGCGGCTTTATCCGGTTTGAGTTACAAATATTACGAGGGTGATTGGGATGCTTTACCTGATTTTAATGCCCTAACACCAGTAAGAACAGGCAATACTCCTAATGTGTCTCTTACTCCAAGATTACGGGATGATTATTTCGGATTCCTGTGGGAAGGGTTTATTAAGATTCCCGCAACCGGAAGCTATACATTTGAAACCAACTCCGATGATGGTAGTAAATTATATATTGGTACTTACAGCCATACCGCTACACCGGTTGTAAACAATGATGGTTTACATGGTACACAATTTGCAAGCGGTACTATCACACTTACAGCAGGTGTACATCCTATTGCCATCACCTTCTTTGAAAAAAATGGTGGAGAGGCGATGAATATTTACTGGAGGAGTACAGCAGCAGGTATTAGTTCCAGAACGCTCATTCCAAACAGTGCCTTTACAGATAATGTAACTGTACCTGCCTCCAGCTTACCTGCCGCTCCAACCAATTTGTTGGTAACGGCCAACAGTTATAACAAGATTACCGTAAACTGGAGCGATGCCAGCAACAACGAAATTGGTTTTGAAATTACCCGTGGTACATCCATGAACGGGCCATTCCAACCTATCGGAACTGTTGGAGCTAATGTAACCACTTATGTAGATGAAACCGGTCTTGAGCCTAATACCCGCTATTGGTATCAGGTAAGGGCAGTAAACAACTTCGGTGCTTCTGCCTGGTTAGGGGAAATTGCCGGTAAGTGGTCTTTGAATAACAACTATGCAGATGACATGGGTAGCACACGCACTTTGTCGCCTTCAAGCAATCCGTCTTTCTCCACTGATCGTGCAGAAGGTTCGCATGCTGTTTCTCTTAATGGTTCTAACCAGTCTATGGGTATGAACTGGGGCAGCAGCCAGTTCCCAAGCAATGCGTATGGATCAAGAACTGTAGCCGTATGGGTAAAACCATCTTCAACATCTTCATCCAATAAAATTATTGTGGATTTGGGTGGAAGTACGCATGGTCTGGCTTTGCGCATCAATTCAGGAACCATACAGGCGGGAATTGCTAGAAACTCTACACGCCATACAGCTTCTGCCAACACCAACAATGCCAACGGTTGGGTAACCAACGGCTGGAATCATGTGGCAGCAGTGTACAATGGTACACAGTTAAAACTATTTGTAAATGGTGTGGAAAGAGCATCTACCAATTTGTCGTCAACCTCTACAATTGTAGGTTCTAACTCTAACAACTCAAGGTTAGGGGCAAATGATGGTAATAACGCTTTCAACTCCAGCACATCATCCACCAACTTCGGCGGGTTGATAGACGATTTGAATATTTTCGACGGCGTGTTGAATGCTGCCGGAATTACTGCTGTGATGAACGGCACTTACGGTTCAGCACAAACGCAGGCAGCACCTCCGCCACCGGCTGTTCCAGGTTCTCCTGCTGCCACTGCATTATCTACCACTCAGGTGCAAATCACCTGGAATGATGCATCTGCCAACGAAACCGGGTTCCATATTTACCGATCGGTAAGCAACAATACGAATTACCGCTTACTGGCGATTGTAGATGCGGGCAACGGTGGCCAACAAACCTATACCGACGAAAACTTGTTTGCTAATACAAATTATTATTATAAAGTACTGGCTACAGGTACCACCGGAAACTCAGCATTCAGTGCTGAGGTAACGGCTAAAACATTAAATAATCCACCGGTGATTGGCGTGGTGTCTGATGTAATGATGCGCCATAATTCTACCCGCGTGTTAGGATTCTTTGCCACAGATGTGGATGCAGAACCATTAACCATGACGGCAACCGGATTGCCTTCGTTTGCAAACTTTATGCCCGGCAATGGTACAGCAGTGTTGGTGTTTTCTCCGCTAATCAGTCATGTGGGTACCTATCCAATTACTGTTCAGGCAGCCGATGGCAATGGAGGAACTTCCAGCACCTCCTTTACATTAACGGTGAATAACAACTATGTTCCTGTCGTATTCCCGATTGCACCAGTAAGTGTAAATGAAGGAACCACCGCGAATGTGAATCTGATGGCTTCAGATCAGGATGGTAGTGCCTCTCTGGTTTGGTCAATTGTGGAAGGCCCGTCCTTCGCTATGATTACTTCTGCCAACAACGGCAATGGAGTAGGCGTATTGAACCTCACTCCGGGGTATGCTCATGCCGGTAGCTATACCATCAAGTTAAAAGTAAGAGATGATATCGGTGCTGAAACCGAAGCAAATCTCATTGTTACAGTGAATAATGTAGAGTTGGCAGCCGAAACTATTTTCATGAGCACAGTTTATTACAGTGCTCCGGCACCGGCTCCTTGGAACAACCTGTACAATACTTCTACCAGCAACCTGGTGAACAGCAATGGTCAGGTAACTCCAATTGGAATCGACTTCCTCAATACACCATGGAATGCAGGTGATGCAGGTGCGGTTACTAATAACAATTCAGGTGTGTACCCAGATGCTGTAATCCGTGATTACTTCTGGTTCGGTATTTATGGTGCACCGGAAACGGTAACCTTCCAAATCCGTGGACTGAGCGTGGGCTCACAATATAACCTTACGTTGTTTGGTAGCAGTGCCTGGACAGGTGTTGGTAACAACGGAACAACTGTTTACACAGTAGGTGGTGTAAGCAAACCGTTGTATGTAGATAATAACAGTCAGAATACGGTGACGTTCGATAACGTAACTCCAAATAACTCCGGTGTTATTCTGGTAACCATGAGTAAAGCAGCCGGAACACCTTATGGTGTACTCAATGCCATCGTGCTCCAGAAAACCTACAATGATGGTACAGCACCATTGTTGCCGGATGAACTGGCCGCTGTGGCTCAGGCCAACGGTTCTATCAAACTCACCTGGAAAGATGTGGCGTATAATGAAAGCCGTTACCTTATACATCGTTCTACTAGCTTGAACGGAACATACACTGTGATCAATCCGGGTGCTTCTAATACCAACAGCACCAGCTATGTTGATAATTCAGTAGTAGGTAACACAACGTATTTCTATAAACTCGAAGCTGAAAATGAAATTGGTTCTTCCGGTTTAACAGCTGCAGTAAGTGCCACTTCATTGAATAAGGCGCCTGTGCTGGCAAATATTGTGAATCAGGTTATCAATGGCGGAACTTCTTTGGTATTGAATATTCAGGCAACGGACGAGCCTGGAGATGATATCACCATCACCGCACACAACTTACCTGCATTTGCTCAATTCCAGCTTACAGGTACCGGTACTGCTTCTCTCAGCTTTAACCCGGGCTTTGAAGATGTAGGTTCTTATAATAATTTAATTGTTCGTGCACAAGACCAGCGTGGTGCCTACGTGGCAGATACTTTCAATATTACGGTATTGAATCCGAATGTTCGCTCTGTATTATTGAACTTCGGATCCAGCAGCACCGCCAATGCAATGGCACCTTGGAACAATTCTATCACATGGCCAACCGCCAATGTGGTGATGACCAACCTGCGTGATCAAAATAATGTAACCTCCAACTTTGGTGTTCGTTTAACAACCACATGGAATGGAGTGTACGACAATGGTATGATTACAGGTGGCAACAGAGGTATTTATCCGGATGAAGTAATTGCCGGAGGGTATATCAGTACAGTGAGTACCGGTCGCGTAATTCAGATTGAAGGATTGGATCAAACCAAGCGATACAATATCGGTGTGTTTGGAAGCAATCACTCCGGAATCAATTGCGCCTACACCATTGCCAGTGGAAGCCAAAGTGTATTGGTGGATGCCCGTTATAATACCATTAAAACCGGTTATTTAAATGGACTGGCACCAAATGCTCAGGGTGTGATTCAGATTACGCTGACCAAACAGTCTAATTCCGATTTCATGGTATTGAATGCAATGGTGATTGAAGAATATGCTACATCCACTTTTGTGAATCCATTTGATTTGTTTGCGGAGTCTATTCTTGAAACCAACCGTATGCGATTAACATGGAGTGAAAGAAGCAACAGTGAAACCGGTTATCAGGTTTGGCGTTCAACTTCTCCGGGTGGTGGGTTCACTTTGATTGGTACCACTGCGGCAAATGCAACTACGTACACAGATCAAACTGCTTCTCCGGATGTACGATACTATTATAAAGTGCGTGCAGTAAACGGTGGTAACTTCAGCTCATACAGCAATGTAGCTACCAACGTGTTGTCATCGAGCATCGTGAAAATTAATTTCAATGCAAATGCAGCACAAAACGCTCCGGCTCCTTGGAACAATACCAATGGACCTTCTTCTGAAGGACTGGTGTTCGACAAGTTGAAGAACCAGAGCAATATCAACAGTGGTATAGCCATGACCATCACCAAAGAATTTAATGGTCCGGGTTTTGCCGGTGTGAACACAACCGGTGGTATATTCCCTGGTGTGGTGATGGAAAGCAATTACTGGACAGATGCCGGACAATTATCGCAGGTGAAGTTTACGAACCTGGCGTTGAATAAAAAATACCGTATCGGTATGTTTGGTAGTGCAGTGTTCTTTGGCAACTCAGTGGCCAGATATACAGTGAATGGTCAGGTGGTGTACCTCAATAGTTTGTCGAACACCACTAAGATCGTGTACCTGGAAAATCTTACACCGAACGAAGATGGTGAACTGGTGTTGGATGTAAATACTCAAACCGGATTCCCGTATTCATTCACCGGTGCCCTTACTATTGAAGGATACATTGACAATGGCAGCGGTGGCGGACGTGAAGATGGAAATGAAATGGTTACTCCGATATATGTAAAAGGTACTGATCCGAAGGATGTGTTTGTAGATAAGAAAGCAGACAACACCCTGAACGTGTATCCGAATCCGTTTGTAGATAAATTCCAGGTTGAGTTGACTACAGAACAGCCTGCGAAAGTACACATGATGTTGTTTGATTTAAGCGGACGAATGGTGTACGAACAAAACGGATTGAAAACCATTTCAGGTTTGAACCGTTACGAGATCAGCGTACCACAACAAGCTATTTTATTACCCGGAAGTTACTTCCTGAGTGTAATTCGTGATGGAAAGCCACTGAAAGCTGTTAAACTGATAAAAGTTCAATAGTTTTCGAGATGAATGATGAAAAAAAATCTGGTATGTTCGTATACCAGATTTTTTTTGAGTACTATTGCTATACCTCTTTAATCAATTGATATGGATTTTATCTATTTTCTGAAAGTACTGTACAGAAAGAAATGGGTGATTGGCGGATTATCATTCCTGGCCGTGGCCGCCGCCTTCTTTTTTCTCATCAACAAAAAACCCTTTTTTGTTTCCACTACACAATATTCTACCGGATTTACTTCTGAAAAAGTAAAACTGGCAGATGGAAGTACGGCCATTGAACTCTACACCGTAGATGTGAAATTTGATAACGTTATTGAAACCATTAAATCATCTCAGGTTATCAATAAAGTATCCTACGCTTTGTTACTGCACGATTTGATGGATCCGGTTAATGCGTATCGTACCCTTTCTTTAAAAGATAAGCAAACGCCGGTGTACCGGGAAGTGAATACAGATTCGGCTAAAAAAATCCTCGCTGAAAAACTGAAT
>JAHBTM010000096.1 GCA_019638635.1 Ferruginibacter sp.
CCAGAATGCAGGCTGCTGTTACCCCTTAATTTGCATGCACATGATTCCTGTTCAAAAATATCTTTCCTTAATTAAATTCTCGCATACCATTTTTGCCTTGCCGTTTGCGTTGATTGGTTTTTTTCTGGGGATGAAAACTGGTGTGATAACGGAAACGTATACACTATTGAAATTGTTTTTTCTGGTGCTGGGTTGCATGGTGTTTGCACGCAGTGCTGCCATGGCTTTTAACCGTTATCTCGATCGTCGTTTCGATGCACTCAATCCGCGTACCGCCATTCGTGAAATTCCGGCAGGTGCTATTCGCCCTGCACAGGCCCTGGCTTTTACCATCGGGAGTGCTATATTGTTTGTTGTTTGTACATGGTTTATCAACCCGCTGTGTTTTTATTTATCACCTGTAGCCCTCTTTATCATTTTATTTTACAGCTATACAAAACGATTCACTCCACTCTGCCACCTGATATTGGGGCTAGGGTTAAGTTTAGCACCCATTGGTGCGTATCTGGCTGTAACCGGAAGTTTTCAGGGGTTGCCTTTGTTGTTTTCGCTGGCCGTTCTTTTTTGGGTAAGTGGTTTTGATATCATTTATGCATTGCAGGATGAAACGTTCGATAAAACCCATCAACTACATTCTATACCGGTATGGCTGGGCGCACCCAATGCGTTGAGGTTGTCTCGTTGCCTGCATATCCTTTCTGCTCTTTGTGTACTGGTTGCCTACTGGGTTGGTGGATTTGGAGGATGGTATCTGACTGGATTAGCCGTTTTTACGGGGATGTTGATTTACCAACAATCTATCGTGTCGGCAGGTAATCTCAGTCGGGTGAATCTGGCATTCATGACTGCCAACGGTATAGCCTCGGTGGTGTTCGCTGCATTTGTAATTACAGACTTATATTTTAAATTGTAAGATGGCAAGAATCATGGCTATAGATTATGGTGGAAAACGAACAGGCATTGCCGTTACGGATCCTTTGCAAATGATTGCAACCGGATTAACGACCATCCATTCTAAAGAACTCATCCCATTTATTGAGCAGTATATCCGTGGAGAAATAGTAGAAAAATTCATCATTGGTTTACCGGTAAACTGGGATGGGAGCGATACCCACGGAACCGCTCCGGCAAAAAGCGCCATTCGCTTATTGCAGAAGAAATTTCCACATATTCCCGTTGTGCCGGTGGATGAACGCTATACATCTGCCATGGCAAAAAGTGCTATGATTGAAATGGGTATGAAAAAAAAAGACCGAAGGGATAAAAAATTAGTAGATGAAATTGCCGCCACCATCATGCTGCAGGAATATCTTGAAAGTATCAGCCGGTAGGTTTGTATCTTTGCATATATTTTATTGATATGATATTGCCGATTGTTGCCTATGGTTCACCGGTGTTGCGTAAAGTGGGTGAAGATATTTCCAAACAGTATGAAGGTCTGGATCAGTTGATTGCGGATATGTGGGAAACTATGTATAACAGCAATGGTGTAGGTTTAGCCGCTCCTCAAATTGACCGGTCCATCCGTTTGTTTGTCATGGATAGTGAACAGATGTTTGCCAACGACGATGAAGGAGATATGGAAGAATTTCCTGATGCACCCGGTTACAAGGGTGTATTCATCAATGCAAAAATTCAATCGGTTGACGGTGCCTTGTGGAGCTATAATGAAGGTTGCCTGAGCATCCCGAAAATACGGGAAGATATCATGCGGCACGAAACCGTAACCATTTCTTTCCGCGATGAAAATTTCATCGAACAAACCAAAACGTTCAATGGCATTACTGCCCGTATCATTCTGCATGAATACGACCACATAGAAGGTAAATTGTTCATTGATTATATCAAACCCCTCAAACGCACCCTGATGCGCAGGAAACTGGAGGATATTTCCAAAGGAAAGATACAGGTGAATTACAGAATGAAATTTGTAAAGTAATTCCAACTGTATTTCAGGCACCGAACTATGAAAAAATATTTTCTTTTTTTCATGTGTGCATTGGCGCAAAAGCTCGCCGCTCAAACCGATACCGCATTGCATGTGAGACATCACTACATTACTTTATCTGAGGTGGTGTTACACAAAAAACTGGACGTGCCCTCTTTTATTCAACGAATTCAAAACGATACCAGTTTTTACAAAGCGTTCCGCAACCTTCGGTTACTTAACTACACTTCATTGAATGACATCCGAATGCTCGATAAAAAGGGCAAACTTAAAGCAAATCTCGAAAGCAAAACAACTCAAATCAGAAACAATGGTTGCCGAACCATGCAGGTTGAAGAAGAAACGGTGAGCGGAGATATTTATACAAAAGATAGCACTTATAATTACTACACTTTATCCATGTATGCTTCGTTGTTCTTTACAACCGGAAAAATTTGCGGTGAAGATAACATTGTTGGGGATGCCGCTTTTTCAGTGTCGGGAAAAAAGGGAATGGAAAAGCATAAGGAACAGTTGAAGATGCTATTCTTTAACCCGGGTACGCGTATCCGTGGGCTTCCTTTCATGAGCAATAAAACCAACATGTTCAGTAAAAGGTTGGCAGATGATTACACCATGGATATTGACCATGAATGGTTTAATGGAAGTGATTGTTATGTATTCCGGCAAAAAGCCATTCCCGGACGTGAACAACATGTGGTTATTCAGGAAATGGTTACTTGGTTCAGAGATACGGATATGGCTATTATGGGAAGGAATTACACTTTAAAGTACGATGCAGGCGTGTATGATTTTAATGTGCAGATGGAAGTGGTGATGACACCTTTTCAAATGTGGATGGTTCCCCGATTAATTCGATATAACGGCAACTGGAAGGTGATTTCCAAAAAAAGGGAACGGGGTGTGTTTACAGCCACTCTGTTTAATTTCAGCGCAGAATAATAATGGGAGTTTCAATCACTCTCCCGAATACTTTGCCTTGCTGTAGGTTCTCCATTTTTCTATTACCTGTTGAATGTCATCCGGGAGCGGAGAAGTGAACATCATTTTTTCCTGCGTTTCAGGATGCACAAAACCCAGTTCTCCGGCATGCAGTGCATGGCGCGGACAAATTCTGAAACAATTTTCTACAAACTGTTTGTATTTGGTATATACAGTTCCTTTCACTATCCGGTCACCTCCATAAAAATCATCGTTAAACAATGGATGTCCGATGTATTGCATATGTACACGAATCTGATGGGTTCTGCCGGTTTCAAGCCTGCACTCAATAAAGGTTACATAATTAAATCTCTCCAACACTTTGTAATGTGTAATTGCATCTTTACCATAATCTCCCTCAGGGTAAGCGGTAAAAAGTTTTCTGAATCGTTGATGCCTGCCCACATGGGCTATTACAGTTCCCGCTTCTTCAGTTACATCTCCCCAAACCAATGCAAAGTATCGGCGATGAACAGTGTGGTCATAAAACTGCTTGGCCAAATGACTCATGGCTTTGGTTGTTTTCGCCAACACGAGTAAACCGCTGGTATTTTTATCAATCCGGTGCACCATGCCATATCGGGGAAGCGATTGGTCGTTAAGTTCAGGATTTTGCTGTTGCATATGCCATGCTACTGCATTCAGTAAGGTGCGGTCAGGATTACCACTTCCGGGATGTACCACCAATCCTACCGGTTTATTGATCACAAGAATAGACTGATCTTCATATAAAATATCCAGTGGAATATTTTGAGGGGTGATGTGGCTGCTCTCCGGATGCCGTGCATCAAAAATCACAATACGGTCGCCCGGTTTTACTTTGTAATTGCTTTTCACGGGCTGATCATTTACCAGCACCATTTCATTTTCAATTCCCTGTTGAATTTTATTTCGTGTAGCCCCTTCAATGCGTGCCATCAGGAATTTATCTATACGCAATGGTTCCTGACCCTTATCAATCACAAGGGATAATTTTTCATACCACGATTCCGATTCCGGGAGTTCATCCTCTAATTCATTATTCATCTATAATGTTTAAGCAAAGCGTTAATTTTGCAAATTAAAACATTCGGGCGGATGCAGGAAGTGATTTTTCAGGACTTGGGCCTTATGCCTTACCGCGAAGCATGGGATTATCAGGAAAACCTGTTACAACGCAATGTGCATTGCAAAACGGAAGCACGTACTCAAATGCAACCGTATGATGCACAAAAGGTGGGCACTCAGCATTATTTGCTTTTTTGCGAACATCCTCCGGTATACACATTGGGTAAAAGTGGAGATATCAGTCATGTGTTACTTAGTGAGGTTGAACTGACTAATCGCGGTATTGAATTTCATCGCACCAACCGTGGAGGCGATATCACCTTTCACGGATTGCAGCAGGTAGTTGGTTATCCAATCCTTGATCTTGAAAAATTGTACACCGATATCGGGCGATATCTTCGTAACCTGGAAGAGGTGATTATCAGAACCATTGCTGATTTCGGAATAACCGGTAGCAGAAGTGCGGGTGAAACGGGTGTTTGGATAGACCCCGACATCAAAGGTAAAGAACGAAAAATCTGTGCCATCGGAGTACGTTGCAGCCGCTGGGTGACCATGCACGGCTTTGCATTGAATGTAAATACGGATTTAAATTATTTTAACCACATCATTCCTTGTGGTATCCAGCATAAGCAGGTTACATCCATTGAAAAAGAATTAGGTGAAAAGATAGATTATGAAATGGTGAAAAAAAGATTACTCCATCATTTTGAATCCGTATTTGAATTGACTGTAAACACTCTACGGCCTGCTCTTTAAAATACTTTGTTTCTTTTTATCCTGCGGAACAAAGAGTTTGTTCTTCTCAATCAATTTGCCTCTGTCGTATATTTCAAACGTGTACCATCCCGATTTTCCGAAATACACTTTTTCAAGAATCAGGTAATTTTCCTTAAGATGCTTTAATTCAAAAATCATTCTTCCGTCGGCATTATAAAAACGAGCGGAGTATTGTTTGATGATGGCATCAGGCAATATCAAAACCACCTGTTCGTTACCGGTAGTAAAAATGCGTTTACTCGGATACGTTATTACCTCGGGTTCTTTTTCTTTCAAACCCGGTGTTTTTTTAATGATACGGCGTCCACCGAGATCTACACGCCAGGGTTCGCGCTTCGTAGGCCGGTATATATCTGGCACTTCCGTTTCCTCTGGCTTGGTGGTGTTAGTACTGTCGCTCAAAGGAGTTTCTCCCGGTACTTCAGGATCAACCACCGTGCTTTCAGGTTCAGGTTCAGGCCGGGTTGGAGGTGGCAATTGTATGGGTTTAACGGGTGTAGATATAATATACGTTCCGTCAGAAAATGCAATGAATACGCGGTAATACATCCGAACAAATGGTGGATTGTAATCCGTGTAACCATTTTCAGGCGCCAGGGGATTTAAAACATTTCCAATCGTACTATAATGTTTCAGGCTATCGTACGAACGCTGTATGCTGATGTGCTCAATATTTTTTGAAATATTGTTTTTCCAGCTGATTAAAATACTATTGCCGGATTGTACTGCTGAAAAACGCGGCAGGGTATCCTGGCCCTGTACAATAGAGGAAGTGAAAAGTAAAAAAAGAAATTGCAGTTTTTTCATAGCAGTGCTTCACAAAGATAAGTATCCTCCTTACACCCTTCGATCTAACGGTAAATTACCATATAATCCGCCGGTATGTAAGCAAACCAAACGGTGCCCTTTTTTAAAGTACCCTTGTTGAATGCGTTCCTGAACCGCATACATCATTTTGGCAGTGTACACTTTATCTAAAGGAATTTGATGGATGGTAAGCATCGTATTCATAAACTCATATAGGGCAGGCGTAGTTTTTGCATATCCGCCCAAATGATATGCACTCCATATTTCGAACGGTGTTTTGTTCAGATCAACATTCAATTGTATGAGTCGTTCGGGAATGTCAGTCATGTTTTTAATAACCGGAACAGCAATCACGTATGCATCTGCCACAGAAAGCAAGCCTGCAAACGTAGTGGCTGTACCTACTGCAGTAATGATGTGTGTGGGCTTCAAGTGTTGTATAGCGTCCCACATTCGTGCGGCTCCTTGCACTCCAAGCAGATGAAATCCTCCTTCGGGGATATGGTATTCACCGGAGTGTAAACCAAAAGTATGCTTGATTGTGTTGAAGGATTCTCTGGATACAAATTCAAGATCCATGCCCCATTCTGCACACCTGTTCAGTATGGGAGACAGGGTTTCCGGTGCTTCGCCGCGTACAATGCCTTTGCATGGAATGCGTAGGGCACTACATGCGGCAGACGTGGCCAGCAGGTGGTTCGAAAATGCTCCTCCATAGGTTACAATGGATGTTGCATTTTTTTCAGCGGCATCCTTTAAAAAGTAATATAATTTGTACCATTTGTTCCCCGACAATTCCGGATGTAAGAGGTCGAACCGGGCAATCCAAATATCAATATCCGCTGCACCCTCATTATTCAAAGCAAGGGGTGTGCATTCAACAGGTTGTGAAATGTTTAAAAACATACGGGTCTACTTCCTTATTTTTGCGCTTCACATTTGAATGGTTAAAAATATAATATGAAGCCTACTTTAGTGATTTTGGCAGCGGGTATGGCCAGCCGCTACGGAAGTATGAAACAAACAGAAGGTTTTGGTCCTTCCGGTGAAACCATTATGGACTATTCCATTTACGATGCCATCCGTGCAGGCTTCGGCAAGGTAGTCTTTATCATTAGAAAAGATTTTGCTGAGCCCTTTAAAGCCAATTTCAACACAAAGTTATCCGGAAAAATAGATGTAGAGTATGTATATCAGGAAATG
>JAHBTM010000097.1 GCA_019638635.1 Ferruginibacter sp.
GATAATTTCGGTGAATCGGTAGAATTGTTTGTGCACTCCGATGGGTGCCTTGATTTTTCATGCGCCATCTGCAAAAAAGCCGATTGTCCGGTACGCAAACATCCATTCCAAAAAACAATTGAATGGAATTTCATCAACATTTCAAACAACAACAAACACCATGTGGGAACATCCTCAACCTGAACCGCTGAATGAGCAATACTGGAACGAAAGATACAGGAACGGATATACCGGATGGGATATTGGTGAAGCCTCGCGCCCTCTTACGGAGTACATTGATCAACTCACGGATAAGCACATACGCATTTTGATACCCGGCTGTGGGAATGGATATGAAGCAGCTTATCTATATGAGAGGGGTTTCAAAAACATCACCGTTGTAGATATTTCACTTGAAGCTGTTACCCGGTTACGTAAGCGGCTACCCGAAGCTGTTCAAATCATTCACCAGGATTTTTTCAAACTGCATCAAACCTTCGATTTAATACTGGAACAGACCTTCTTCTGTGCCATTCAGCCAACATTGCGCAAGGCGTATGTTGAAAAAATGTATGCTTTGTTGGCTCCGGGAGGAACTTTAGCGGGCGTTTGGTTCAACCGTACATTTGAAGGAGGCCCGCCATTTAGTGGCAATCTCGATGAATACCTGAATCTGTTCTCAGGAACATTTGAAATTAAAACGGCTGCAGTATGTCATAATTCAATTCCTCCCCGCGCCGGGACAGAAGTATTTATGATATTCAAGAAACCGGTGTGATGTAAATGCGAGAAGTACAACGGAATTTGTTTATATCAACTGCGAATCCAATGAATCACCATGTATATGCCTCCGGCTGCGAGAATTGTGAGAATTGTAGTACCGATGCTTCCAAACCAGGGCGCTACATCGGTGAGTGAACACTTCATGTATTGCATCACCCATACCACAGGGGTAGTGACAGAAGCAGAAATGATACAGGCGGTTTGAATAGATTCGAAAAACAAAAATGGAAGGGCAACCAAACATCCGCCTACAATAAATGTCAGCGCAATACGAATGCCGGAAAACCGGGCTTCTTGAAGCGTGGGGGGCGACCAGTGCATGGCGGCATCCGCTGAAGTTTCTTCCCGAATTTCATCTACAGTAGCAGCTACTATATCTTCCTGAATTTGAAGTGCAGATAAATATTGTTGCTTCTGACGAATAGCCTGTTGCATAGAAGCGTCATCCGTTTGCAAGCGAATACTCTTTTGATAAGATGCCCAAAGCGATTTCATAGTTGAATACGCAATGAAGCCGGAGATCATCGCCCAGCTGCCCACGGCAGTCATCACAATGAACGCAATAGGTACGCTTTGAATGCCCGCAGCCGACAACCCGGCGGCAAACACCAAACCGAGGGAGGCTCCGTCGGATATACCGATGGAAACATCCCTCCAAAATGGTTTGTAATCAGTAAACCGATCGTTTACATGCATATCAGTTGTTTAACACCTGCAAACTTTTATTAATAATTTCAATGGCCTCATCCATCTGTTTTTCGTTGATGATGAGCGGTGGTGCAAAACGAATTTTATCCCCATGGGTTGGTTTCGCCAGCAATCCGTTTTTCATCATTTCCATACAGAGTTTCCAGGCGGCGTTTGCATCTGAATGTTTAATAACGATGGCATTCAATAAACCTTTACCGCGTACGGTTTCAATGAATGGGGATTGCAATGCGTTTAAACCTTTTCGAAAGTGTTCGCCCAAACGTGCGGCATTATCCGCCATTTTCTCCTGTTCCAAAACATGCAGTGCAGCCATTGCCACTTTACAGGCTAGCGGATTTCCACCATAGGTGCTGCCATGTTCGCCGGGTTGAATGGTCAGCATAATTTCATCGTTGGCTAACACTGCCGATACGGGCATCATGCCGCCACTGAGGGCTTTACCGAGGATGAGGATATCAGGTTTCACGTCTTCATGGTCAACCGCCAATAATTTTCCGGTTCTGCACAAGCCTGTTTGAATTTCATCCGCTACCATCAGTACGTTATACCGGTTACACAATTCCCGAATGCCTTTGTAATATCCCTCATCCGGTACTACCACACCCGCTTCGCCCTGAATGGGTTCAAATAAGAAGGCTGCTACATGTTCTGATTGAAAAGCTTTTTCCAGTGCGGGAAGATTGTTATAAGGCACCACATCAAATCCTTCCAGGAACGGGCCAAATTCATTTTTAGCAGACGGATCCGTGCTGAATGAAATCACGCCCATGGTACGTCCGTGAAAGTTTGCATCGCATACCACCACCCGTGCTTGCCCGGGTAAAACTTTCTTCACTTTATACGCCCATTTTCTGGCGAGTTTAATTGCCGTTTCAACTGCTTCCACGCCGGTATTCATGGGTAACACCTTATCGAATCCGAAGTATTTTGTGATGTAGGCTTCATATACTCCCAATAAATTACTGTGAAAGGCGCGGGAGGTTAATGTGAGGGTAGAAGCCTGTTCCTGCATCGCTTCCACGAGGGCAGGATGGCAATGTCCCTGATTGACGGCTGAATATCCACTTAAAAAATCGTAATACGGTTTACCATCGGTATCCCACACCTGCGCCCCTTTACCTCTTTCCAATACTACGGGTAACGGATGGTAATTATGGGCACCGTGTTTTTCTTCCAGTTGAATATAATATTGCTGATCGACAGCTGTTGAAGACTGTGTCATGTAGAATGAATTTAAATTGATTGAAAATAGAAAAAGACAGGAAACGAAGACCCGGTATCAACTTAATGATTGAGTAAATCGAGATTGGTATATAAGAAAGAAAAATGTTTCATTTCAGAGGTTCAAAGGTACATTATTCCAGCCACTTCACGAAATAGCCTTTTGCTTCGAACGTGGGGATGGAAATTTGATTGTTGAAAATACCGTACAATGTACTGCCGGTGCCACTCAACGAAGCATACAAGGCGCCTGAATGGTACAAAGTTTCTTTGATTTGATACAGTGCAGGATGCACATGAAATACCGGAGCTTCAAAATCATTTACGAGGATATTTTTCCATTCTCCGGGGGGTTGTTGGATAACATGCTCCAGATCGATGGGTTCACTATACCTCTTCAGCATTTTAAAAGCTTCTGCCGTGCTTACAGCAATGCCGGGATTAACCACCATCAGTGCAAATCCTTTCAATGAAAACGAAACAGGTTGAAGTAATTCGCCGCGCCCGGTTCCGATGCAAGGTTGGTTATTCAGGAAAAAAGGACAATCGCTACCTAATTGTAATGCCAGCGCATGTAATTTACTTTCGTTTATTCCTAACCGATAGTAGTTATTCAGTAATTGAAGGGTACGGGTTCCATCGGATGATCCGCCGCCTAATCCGCCACCGGCAGGAATAGCTTTATGGAGGTGCAAGATCGTAGGAGGGATATCCGGGTGTAATTTTTTTACCAGATGAAATGCCTTTTCGCAAAGGTTTGCACCCGGTGTGCCTGGTATTCTGCTACCGGTACATATAAATTCAAAGGGTTGAGCGTTTTTTTGTGTGTTCTCCACAATTTCAAGCACATCATTCAAAGGGATAGGGTAGAACAGTGTTTGAATATCATGGTATCCATCGGTTCTGCGGCCTGTAATGCGTAAGCCCAAATTAATTTTAGCATGTGGAAATACTACCATAGAACGAGGTGTCTATCCATTATTTGGAAGCGCGGCTTTTGATTTCATCCCGAATGGCAATGGCTTTTCGGTAATCTTCATGCTCCAGCACTTCATCAAGCAGGGCTTGTAATTCTTCCAGCGTCATTGTTTTCAGGTCACTATGTTCAGATGATTCCGGAGTGGATGAGGATTCCTTTTCAGGTTCACGATAATCCGGTAATTCTCCGGTGTTCCTGTTGGCTTTATCGATGATGGTTTCATACGTATAAATCGGGCACCCCATTCGAACAGCGAGTGCCAGCGCGTCGGAGGTACGGGAATCTATTTCAATTGTGTCGTTCTGTGAAGTACAAACCAGTTTGGAGAAAAAGATGCCTTCCTGCAAATCGTTGATTACAATTTCAACCAAATCAATGTTGAAGGCGTTCATGAAATTCTTCATCAGGTCGTGTGTGAGCGGGCGTGCCGGATTCATTCGCTCAATGGCGATGGCAATTGCCTGTGCTTCAAAACTTCCAATCACAATCGGTAGTCTGCGCAGTCCGTTGATTTCACCCAAAACCACTGCATAGGATTGTGTTTGAGTGATGCTGTGCGAAATCGCAATAATTTCCAGTTCTATCTTTTTCATCCCGTCTGTACAAATATGAATGTATGGTAGGCAAATATAAACAAAAGCCCTTCAAAACAAATTCGAAAGGCTTTTGAAAACATGTTGTGATGGATTGAATTAAGCTACTCCTTTAATGCGCTTCACTTCTGCAATGATTTTGGGCATCACTTCAAACAAATCTCCTACGATACCATAATCTGCCGCTTTAAAGAAAGGTGCTTCAGGATCTTTATTGATTACCACAATGGTTTTACTGCGGTTCACCCCGGCAAGATGTTGAATGGCACCTGAAATGCCTATGGCAATGTATAAATTGGGAGCGATGGCCAAGCCTGTTTGTCCTACGTGTTCATGATGTGGACGCCAGTGAATATCTGCAACAGGACGGCTACACGCAGTTGCAGCACCCAGCAGTCCGGCCAATTCAGTAACAAATCCCCAGTTTTCCGGACCTTTTAAACCTCGACCGCCACTCACTACTACCGAGGCTTCACTCAGTGGAATTTCCCCTACCACTTTATTCACCTGGGTTACTGATACGGCAGGTTGAACGGCACTGCATTCCAGGGGGTGCACGCTGGCACTACCTGAAGAAGTAGTTACCGCAAAGGCGTTTGGATTCAACGCAATAATTTTTTTGTCGGTCAGGATGTTCACATGGGCGAACGCTTTTCCGCTGAATACCGATTTCTTCACCGTGAAGCCATTCGTTGTATCAGGCAGTGCGATGGCACCGCTCACCATTCCGGCTTTCATGCGAGCACTTAAGCGGGGAGCAACTGCTTTAGCGGTGGTGTTGTTAGAGAAGATGATGATTTCTGCATGGAGTGTATCGGCTGCTTCCTGTAACACTTGGGCATATACCTGAGCATCCATTGTTTTAAGAGATGCCTGATTCACTACATGTACTTTACTGATGCCGTAATTGCCCAATTGATCAGCATCCGCGGGAGTGTCGCCTAGTAGAATGGCCTCAGCAGTTTTACCGGTTTGTTGAGCTATGGCGGCACCATAGGCCGCTGCTTCAAAAGATGACTTCTTTATTGTTCCTTCATTCTGATCTATAAATACTAATACCATAAGATGGTTTTTAATTTTTTTGAATGTTGTTTCCGGTTATCAGATAACCCGTGCTTCTTCGTGTAATAACCTTACCAGTTCTTCCGGTTGATCGGCTGGTACCAGCTTTACACCCGCTTTGGCCGGAGGTAACTCAAAACGTTCAATGGATGTAAGTGCTGCGGTAGTATCTGCATCAACTACTTTCAATGGCTTTGTACGTGCTCCCATAATGCCTTTCATATTCGGGATGCGTTGTTCAGCCATCCCTTTTTGGCAACTCACCACCAATGGAAGTGCAGCTTCATTGGTTTCTTCACCACCTTCAATTTCACGCACCGCGGTTGCTTTTCCACCTGATACATTTAATTGTGTAGCATGGCTTAAAAAAGGCACATCCATCAATTCTGCTATCATTCCACCAATCGACGAGCCATTGTAGTCAATGGTTTCTTTTCCGGTAAGTACCAGGTCATATCCACCCGCTTTGGCAAAGCCCGCAATTTGCGCGGCCACCTGAAAGGCATCTCCGTTTTCAAGATGTACGCGAAAAGATTCATCTCCTCCCAGGGCAAGCGCCTTACGCAGGATAGGTTCCGCATCGGCACCGCCCACCGTAATCAGATGGATGCTCACCGAAGCGTCTGCTTCTTTTAATTCAATGGCACGAACCAGCGCATACCATTCATCGTAAGGATTGATAATCCACTGCACACCATCGGCAGCAAATTTCTTATTGTTATCTTCGAAAGCTATTTTTGCCGTTGTATCCGGCGTTTTGCTGATGCATACCAGTATTTTCATCTATCGTACAATTTTGTTTTAAAAGGTTGTTTATGCAACTAAGGGCAAAGTTAATGGTTGCAAAGATAGTTTATTCAAATTTTTTAATTCTTACATGAGCAGGAAAGATAAAATTGTGGAAATGTTGGAAAAAAATCCGGAGGATAGTTTTCTGTTGCATGCATTGGCACTGGAGCACATAGCGGTAGGTGAAAAGGAGCAGGCCATTCACGCTTTTGAACAACTGCTGAAGATCAATCCCGGTTATACCGGTTCATATTATCATCTGGCCGCATTGTACAGCGAAACG
>JAHBTM010000098.1 GCA_019638635.1 Ferruginibacter sp.
GCCTAAAACCCCCGAGGAAATTGCTGATTATAAAAATTTACTGGCTGAAGGATTGGTAGCTCCTAACAATATGGAAGTTTGGGTTGCCAATGTAGATGGTTCCGAGGCACGTCAGGTTACTGCCCTTGGGCAGGCCAACTGGGCACCTAATTTCACACCTGCAGGCAAAGTAATATTCTGTAGCAACCATGAATACAAGAGGGGTTTCCCGTTCAATATGTATTTAACAGATGAAACCGGAAAGAATATTGAAAAGATATCCAGAGATAAAGGATTTGATGCTTTCCCTATGTTTAGTCCGGATGGAAAAAAAGTAGTATTCAGCAGCAACCGCAACAACGGAGGAACGCGCGACACTAATATTTTTATTGCCGACTGGATAGAGAATCCGGAATAAGGATTTATTTTTTCTGTTCGTATTTCCAGTTACGCCCTTTACCTTCCGCCATCCACTCTACTGCCTGTTCAATGCGTTTATTGCGTGTAGATTCTTGTTTAGCTTCTTCAATCCATTCTACATAGGCTTTTCGGTGCGATGGTGAAAAGGCATCATACACTGATAAGGCCTTTTTGTTTTGGCGAAGTGCGTTCAAAAGATCTTTCGGGGTTTCAACTGGTGCTGCTTTTTTCCTGGGAGGCAATGGCGTGCCTGTTTCATTCAGCACCATAGCTTCCTGAATATATGCCTTCAGGGTTTCGTCGGGTGGCAGCACACCAAGGTCAGTAATTCTTCCTAGGTGTCCCATGGCTTCTTTTTGCTTAGCGGAGAAGGATTGATGTTCCTGCATCAGTTCGGCCTTGAAAAATACTAGGGCACTGTGTTGTTTGAAACCTGCCATATTAATGAACGGACCGTAGTAATTAAATGCAGGAGCTCCCCATTTAATGGTTTCCTCCACCTTCGGGCATGTGCGGTGAATCAGTTTACGAAGGTGGGTTAACACTTTTTGTGATGCAGGGGTTTGTTTGGCAATATAGGCATCTATACGTGGATCTTTAACAATAGCCATCATTCAGATTTTTGGAGTGGAAAGTTCAATCACTTCACAGTCACGAATATCGGAATCATCTATTACAAATCGAATAGCAGTTCTCACTTTTTGCCAGCCTTGTTTACCTGCAGCACCCGGGTTCATGTGCAGGCAATGTAGTTCCGCATCGTATATTATTTTTAGAATGTGCGAATGGCCACTGATAAATAAACGGGTGCCATGTTGCCTGATGGCATCTTTTACACCCGGCGCATATCTTTTAGGATACCCGCCAATATGTTTCATAAACACCTGCACCTTTTCACAAGTAAAATGTAAAGATTCCGGGAATCGGGAACGAATGTCTTTTCCGTCAATATTTCCAAATACACCGCGCAGTGGTCGAAAAGCCTCTAACGCATCGGCCAGTTCAGCCTGGCCAAAATCTCCGGCGTGCCATATTTCATCGCAATTTTTGAAAAGTTCAAACAGGGAGTCATCTAAAAAATGATGCGTATCGGAAAGTAGGCCTATCCTGGTCAATGAATGTAATTTATTCAGTAAATTTGAAGGGAAGATAAGCATCTCATTAATACATACGATATGTTGTTTTTCAGAAATTTTACTTATCCGATAGACAAACGCAACTGGAAATTTTATTTCCTCATGTTGTCTTTATCTGTTGCCGGTGGATTATAAGAATCGTTTATCCGGTACATTACTTCATTACAATTAAAACTAAAACATATGCCACATTATCATAAGGCGGGACAGATTCCGCACAAACGCCATGTACAATTCAGAAAGCCGAACGGAGAATTGTATGCGGAGGAACTTTTTTCTACAGAAGGATTTTCAAACGATTATTCCCTTTTGTATCATACCTATGAGCCTACAAGAATCACGCATTGCGATGAACCTGTGAATGTTCAACCCGAAATTGCGGAGGAGAAAATGCTGAAGCACCGGAGTTTCGAGGGCTTCAATGTAAGGCCAGAGTTGGATTATTTAGACAGCCGCAAAGCCATTCTGGTGAACAATGATTGTCATGTTGTACTGGCTTCTCCACAGGGTGGAACAGCAGGTTACTTCTACAAAAATGCGGATGCGGATGAAATGATTTTTGTACATGAAGGCACCGGGGTGTTAACAACATGCTATGGTGAGCTAAAATTTGGATATGGAGATTACCTTGTCATTCCCAGGGGGTGTATTTATCAGATACAATTTGACACAAAGGAGAATCGCCTCTTTATTGTTGAATCGTTTACGCCTCTCCGTTATCCTAAGCGTTATATGTCGAAGTTTGGGCAGTTGATGGAGCATGCACCATTTTGTGAGCGTGATATCCGCACTCCTGAAAACTTGCGCACCATAGATGAACAAGGCGATTTCATTATTAAAACCAAAAAGAAGGGCTGGATGTATGGAATCCATTATGCCACCCACCCGTTTGATGTAATTGGCTGGGATGGATGTTGTTATCCGTATGCATTCAGTATACATGATTTTGAACCCATTACCGGAAGGGTACATCAGCCACCGCCGGTACATCAAACGTTTGAAACAGAAGCTTTTGTGGTATGTTCATTTGTGCCCCGCTTGTATGATTATCATCCACAAGCAATTCCGGCTCCATATAATCACAGCAACATCGACAGCGACGAATTGTTGTATTATGTAGATGGAGATTTCATGAGCCGTAAACATGTTACCCGTGGTATGCTCACCCTGCATCCGGCAGGAATACCCCATGGTCCGCATCCGGGTGCGGTTGAAAAGAGCATTGGTGCAAAAGAGACGAAGGAACTCGCTGTTATGGTAGATACTTTCCGTCCTTTGCAGTTAACCAAAACAGCCATTGAGATAGAAAATCCGGGTTATGTGATGAGTTGGGCGGAATAGTGTTTAAAAGTAAATTTTTGTAGCCCATAGAAATGTGTTACATTGAATGTACAAAAAACACTATATCATGATTAAATTCCAGCAACTCAAAGTAGGTGATTTTGTTCAGTTGAATGATGGAGGAACCATCCGGGAAGGCGAAGTGGTAGAGGTGAATTTGGGAACACATCAGGTGTGTATTCACAATGGTGTGCAGGATTTTTGGTACGATGCAGATCAGTTGGAACCTTATCCGCTGAATGAGGCCCAATTGATGCGTTTAAAGTTCGAAAAAGATGTGGCGGATGATGGGAAAGTGAAATACAAAAAAGGCGCTTTCCGTATTTACCTGCATGAACCCGGCCGTTTTGATAAGGTTGAATTAAAGTACCGTGAAGAAGTGCGACATATTCAGGCTCCGATTCATCTGCATGAATTGCAGAATCATTTTTATGAAATGACGAAAGTGCATCTAGATAAATCAGATTTCAACTAAGTTGAAACACCTGCTACTACTTTCGGAATTCAGGATTTCATCACTTGTATAGGTGTGGAGTATGTGTAACAATCTATTCATCCCTTCTGACTATAAGCAATTACATTAAACAAAAATGCCGTTTGAGGTGATAATCACACCCAACGGCATTTTTAATAGAACTTATAAGGGCGATTAATTCTCCTTCAATGCTTTTTGTTTTTTCTTTTCCTCAAGCCTTAACTTTTCGGCTTTTCTGGCTTCTTCAAACTCCGGTGTGCCACGTCTGTTACCGTATTGATCAACCTCTGCGTTATCTTTTGTTTCAGCAGCAAGGGTAGAAGATTTTTCAGCAGTTACCACCGTTGTTGTAGTAGTGCTTTGTTGAGCTCTTGAACCATTGGCTTTTTGTGCAGATGCACCTGCTGCGATGGCCATAAACCCTACAGTAATCAGTAATGTTTTTTTCATGATAAAGCGTATTTAATAAAAGGTTGTTGAATTAGATGCTAAATATAGTGAGATTAAGGGAATGTGTGAAAAAAAAGATTCCATTGAAACAAAAAAAGGCCGACATCAGTCGGCCTCTATTCATTCATCCGGTTTTCGGTTTATTCAGCAGTAGGAGCGTCGCCGGTGCCTTCTTCTTTTTTGGCATCTTCTGCTTCACCACTTTCCAGCTTGGCTTTTAAGCCTGCCAGCACGCCTAAATCGCCCAGGGTAGATTTCTCCACTTTGCTCTGGATGTTTTTAACGGCTTTTTTGGTGCTTTCAGCTTCAGCTCTCTTTTCTTTCATCTGAATCTGCTTCTCTTCTTCTTTTTCCTGTTCCCAGAGGCGGGTATGGCTCAACACGATACGTTTATCGTTTCTGTCGAACTCAATCACCATGAAGTTGGCAATTTCGTCAGCCATGATGGTTTTACCGTCTTCTTTGGCCAGGTGGCGCGCAGGGGCAAAACCTTCCAGTCCATATGGTAGTTGAACAACTGCACCCTTATCATCTTTCTTAATCACGGTACCTTCATGAATTGAACCTTCAGAGAACACGGTTTCCAGTGAATTCCATGGGTCTTCTTCAATTTGCTTATGTCCTAACTGCAGTTTACGTCCTTCTTTATCAATATTCAGGATGATTACTTCAATTTCGTTACCCACTTTCGTGTACTCGTTCGGGTTATTGAAGCGTTTCAGCCAGCTCAAATCGCTGATGTGAATCATTCCACCAATACCGGTAGCCAGTTCAACAAACACACCGTAAGGCGTGATGTTTTTAACAACCCCTGTATGGCGACTGTTTTCAGGGAATCTGTTTTCGATGGTGCTCCATGGGTCTTCTGTCATTTGTTTGATAGAAAGGCTCATTTTGCGTGTTTCCTTATCCAGTGTTACCACTTTAGCTTCATATTCATCGCCCAGTTTAAAGAATTCTTTGGCGTTGATAGGTGTGTTGGCCCAGGTAATTTCACTTACGTGTACCAAGCCTTCAACACCCGGCATGATTTCAAGGAAGGCACCGTAGTCTTCAATATTCACTACCTTACCTTTTACAATTTCACCTTCTTTCAGGTTTTCCGCAAGGGTATCCCATGGATGAGGAGTCAATTGTTTCAGACCCAGGCTGATGCGCTTTTTATCATCATCAAAGTCTAATACAACCACATTCAGTTTTTGATCCAGTTTCAATACTTCAGATGGGTGGTTGATGCGTCCCCATGAAATATCTGTGATGTACAGCAAGCCGTCTAAGCCGCCAAGGTCAAGAAACGCACCGAAGTCGGTGATATTTTTGATTGTACCTTCCAGTACCTGGCCTTTTTCGAGTTTGCCAATGATTTCGGCACGTTGTGCTTCGATATCGCTTTCAATAAGTGCTTTGTGTGATACCACGGCATTTTTAATAGCCTCGTTGATTTTAACCACTTTAAATTCCATGGTTTTACCTACAAACTGATCGTAATCGGTAACCGGCTTAACGTCGATTTGTGAACCCGGTAAGAACGTTTCCATTCCGAAGATATCTACAATCAGGCCGCCTTTGGTTTTGCTGGTAACCAAACCGGTAACAATTTCTCCGGTTTTGTTGATTTCCACAATTCTTTCCCAGGCGCGGGCTATTCTGGCAGAACGACGGCTCAGGTTCAAATTACCTTCGCGGTCTTCTTTTTCAACTACCATAACCTCTACTACATCACCCACTTTCACGCCACCGGCGATATCTCTGAATTCGTTCAGGGAGATTAGCCCATCGCTTTTAAAACCAATATTTACTACTGCATCGGTTTTTGTGAGAGATTCAACAGTGGCCATAATCATCTCACCATCGTTGATTTGTTTGAATGTTCCCTCGTACACTTTGTTGTACTTTTCCTTTTCTTCTGAAGAATAGGCGGTTACATTTCTTTTGTCTCTGCTCCAGTCGAAATCGTCGTGGGCAGTTTCCGGTGTTTCCTGAACAGGTTTAACTTCCGGTTGAGCAATCGTTTCGTTTGTTGACGCAGTTTCAACTTCGGTTGCATTGGCACCCGTAGCTTCTTGCTCTTCTGCGTTTAGTTGTTTGTTAATAATAAATGACATAATATAACCCCGGTTTTTTGAACGGGGTGGCAAAGGTATGCCTTTTTTGCTGAAAAGGCCTTGTTTTTAACGGCTTTTTACCTGCCTCGTATTGAGCTGTATCCTCTTGATTATCAGTAATGATTCATCCATTTTATACGAGGTTTTATTAAAAAAATATCAATTGTCTACGATTTCACTCCGTGTACAGGTTGAATACATGGTTTCGGAACATAAAAAAAGGCTGTCTGAAAAGACAGCCTTGAGATGATTTCAATGAACGGTTATT
>JAHBTM010000099.1 GCA_019638635.1 Ferruginibacter sp.
TCTTTCATTGGCTGCATAATCATCACCCGCTGCATCAATTTCATCCTTGTTCACATTCATCTTGCTCATGTCGGTCTTTTGCTCTCTGCCTTCACGGATTTGTCCGGCCTGTGTTTGTTCCATCGGTATCTGTGCCTGACATAAAAAGCTGACGATGTCTTTATTCACTTTATCATCCATCACCTTAAAGGCATTGAATGCTTCAATTTTATATATCACCAGCGGATCTTTTTGTTCATACGTTGCAGATTGCACACTTTGTCTCAGATCATCCATCGAACGCAGGTGCTCTTTCCATGCATCATCAATAATAGCCAATGTAATAGAACGCTCCAGTGCCCGCGGTAATTCCAATCCTTCGCTGGCAAGGTATTTATCGAGATTGGCAATTACCTGAATCCCTTTTCTTCCGTCAGAAAAAGGCACCGCTACATTTTCAATATGATTACCCTGTTTGGAACGAATATCCCGGATGATGGGCATGGTATGCTGCGCGATGTTTTTGCATTTCTGATCATAGGTGGTAACCGCTTCTGTGTATAACCGTTGGGTCAGTGAACCGGCATCTTCCTCTTTTAGTTCCTCCGCTGTGATGGATGTATCCAGCGCGAAGTGCATAATCACTGAAAGTTTAAATCCTTCATGGTCTTCGGTTTCTTTGAACGACAGTATCAAACTTTCTGCTACAGCATAAAAAGCATTATCCAAATCCAGTGCCAGGCGGTCGCCAAACAAAGCGTGGTTTCTTTTTCCGTACACCACGTTTCTTTGTTTGTTCATCACATCATCATACTCCAGCAAACGTTTTCTTATACCAAAGTTGTTCTCTTCCACTTTTTTCTGAGCACGTTCTATGCTTTTTGTAATCATGCTGTGCTGAATCACCTCACCTTCTTTATATCCCATACGGTCCATTAATCCGGCGATACGTTCACTTCCAAACATACGCATCAGGTCATCTTCCAAAGACACATAAAAGTTAGATGAACCCGGATCTCCCTGCCGTCCGGCACGTCCGCGTAACTGGCGGTCAACCCTTCGGCTTTCATGTCTTTCTGTACCGAGGATGGCCAAACCACCGGCGTCTTTTACGCCCGGGCCCAGTTTAATATCCGTACCACGACCGGCCATGTTGGTGGCAATGGTTACCGCTCCCGCAAAACCGGCTTCTGCAACCACCTGTGCTTCACGTGAGTGTTGCTTGGCGTTTAACACGTTGTGCGGAATATTTTTTTGCTTCAGCATGCGGCTGAGCAACTCGCTCACTTCAACCGAAGTAGTACCAACCAAACACGGCCTGCCTGCATTGCGCAGTACTTCAATTTCATCAATCACCGCCTTGTACTTTTCACGCTTCGTTTTATACACTTTATCCTGATGATCGATGCGAATTACTTTTACATTGGTAGGAATGGTTACCACATCCAGTTTATAGATGGTCCATAATTCTGCTGCTTCAGTTTCAGCCGTACCGGTCATCCCACACAACTTATGGTACATTCGGAAATAATTCTGCAATGTAACCGTGGCATAGGTTTGAGAGGATGCTTCAATTTTCACATTCTCCTTTGCTTCAATGGCCTGGTGCAATCCGTCGGAATAACGGCGCCCTTCCATAATACGGCCTGTTTGTTCATCTACAATTTTAACGGCTCCGTCCATCACTACATATTCTACATCCTTTTCAAACAAGGTGTAAGCTTTCAGCAATTGCTGTACGGTATGGATACGTTCTGCTTTCTGCGAATATTCTGTCAACAGGGTTTCTTTCTGTTTTAATTTTTCTTCTGCGGATACGGATTGCTTTTCAATGTCGCTCAGTTTTACGGCTATATCCGGCAGTATAAAAAAGTCGGGATCTTCTCCCTGGCGGGTGATGAGTTGCAAGCCTTGTTCGGTGAGTTCTACCTGATTATTCTTTTCATCTATTGCAAAGAACAACTCCTTATCCACCTTAGGCATTTCTTTTTGCTGATCGGCCAGGTAGTAGTTTTCACTTTTTTGCAATTTAACGCGGATACCCGGCTCACTCAGAAATTTAATAAGGGGTGCATTCTTAGGTAAACCGCGATGGGCGCGCATCAGGGCAAGTCCACCATCTTTCGGATCATCATTCCCTTCGGCAATCTTCTTTTTCGCTTCCACCAAAAACTGATTCACGGCTTTACGCTGGGCCTCCACCAACCGTTCAATACGTGGTTTTAAATCGAAGAACTGTTGTGTGTTATCGCTATGGCTCACCGGGCCGCTGATGATTAATGGTGTTCGGGCGTCGTCAATCAATACGCTATCCACCTCATCCACCATAGCAAAATGATGTTTACGCTGCACCATTTCATCGGGCGTATGCACCATATTGTCTCTCAGGTAATCGAAACCAAATTCGTTGTTGGTTCCGTAAGTAATATCGGCCTGATAGGCTTTACGGCGTGCATCGCTGTTGGGTTGGTGTTTGTCGATACAATCTACCCGCAATCCCAGCCATTCAAAAATAGGGCCGTTCCACTCACTATCCCTTCGAGCCAGGTAATCGTTCACGGTAACAATATGCACCCCTTCACCGGCCAATGCGTTCAGGTAAGCAGGCAATGTACTCACCAGCGTTTTACCTTCACCGGTAGCCATTTCAGCAATTTTTCCGGAGTGCAACACCGTTCCCCCAATCAACTGAACATCGTAATGTACCATGTTCCAGGTTACGGTTCCGCCGGCGGCCTGCCAGGTATTTGCATACACAGCCTGATCGCCCTCAATCGTTATGTTCGGTCTTTGTGCAGCCAGTTCACGATCAAGATCGGTGGCTGTAGAGGTGATGAGTTCGTTATGGGTAAATCTACGGGCGGTTTCTTTCACTACGGCAAATGCCTCGGGGAGAATTTGTTCGAGAATTTCTTCTATTTTGGAATTGCGTGTTTTCTTTAGGTCATCTATTTCGCGGTATGCTTCATCTCTGGCAGCAATATCATTAGAATCGAGGTTTTCGGCTTCCATCTTCTTGTTTGCCATTTCATTATCTACCGGTTGCAGGTGATCCTGAATGCGTTTACGGAACTCCAGGGTTTTCGCCCTAAGCTCGTCGTTGGTCAGATTTTGAAATTCATTGAAAAAATGATTGACTTTATCAACTACCGGAAGAATTTTTTTTACGTCTTTTTCGCTCTTGTTGCCTCCAAAGATCTTATTTAAGATGCCTAACATATAGATGTTGTGTTATATACTGATATAAAGATTAGAGAGTTGTCAAATTAAAAGCCATACTTTATCGGGCGCCAAGATGACAGGGTGGCAAAGGTACAGTAAAGTTTTTCAGGCCGGGTCTATTTAACAGTGATTTTTTCACGCAAAAACCGGTATAAAACCCCTGTTTTCATTTTTTAGGTAGATGCGACAATTTGGGTGAATTCTATTACCTTTGCGCCCTGAATAAAAGAACCGGCTCAACAGCCCTAACCTTATAACGTTTTTGTATGAGTGGCGCATTAAAAGAAGTAAGAAACCGAATCAAAAGTGTACAAAGTACACAGCAGATTACCAAAGCAATGAAAATGGTGAGTGCGGCCAAATTACGCCGTGCCCAGGATGCCATTACTCAAATGCGCCCATACGCTCAAAAACTACAGGAAATGCTGAGCAACATTATTGGCAGTGCCGATGGTGATTTAAATATTGCACTTGCAGCAGAGCGCCCGGCAGAAAAAGTATTAATTATTGTTGTTACCAGCGACCGTGGTTTGTGCGGCGGATACAATAGTAACCTTATCAAACTGGCTAAGCTTCGTATTGCCGAACATTATCCTGAACAAGCTGCCAAAGGAAATGTAACCTTATTGCCATTGGGTAAAAAGGGATATGAGCATTTTCAGAAAAACAACCTGAAAGCGGTTAATCAGTATTGGGATGTATTCACCGGCCTCAGTTTTGAACGCGTGCAGGAAGTAGCATTGTATGCTATGGAAGCATTTAAAAACAAGGAAGTGGATCGTGTGGAAGTGGTGTACAGTGAATTTAAAAATGCCGCTACCCAGCGTTTTGTCAGTGAGCAATTTTTACCCGTTAAAAAATCAACCCCTGCCGGTGGTAAAAAAGCAGATTTCATTTTTGAACCCGCTCAGGAATCGCTGATTGCCGAGTTGATGCCTAAAATCCTGAATACGCAATTGTTTAAGGCTGTGTTAGACGCCAATGCTTCTGAACATGGTGCCCGAATGACCGCAATGGATAAGGCGAGTGACAACGCCAATGAACTGCTGAAAACATTGAAAATCAGCTACAACAGGGCACGTCAGGCAGCCATCACTACTGAACTTACAGAAATTGTGAGTGGTGCAGCCGCATTACAAGGATAATTTACTTTAGGTTTGTACAGAAACTGACCTGACTTTATTTACATGGATACAAGTACCATCATTCCGCATATTGAGGCATTGATTTTTGCCAGTGACAAACCATTAACCACCATGGAAATTACCGAATTGGTTAATAATGCACTGGGATTTATTGACGATCGTGCCGCCATTGAACAGGTTGAATCGGCCATTGAAGGAATCCGTGAAAAGTATGATAGTGAATTTTACGCATTTGAATTAAAGCAGAGTGGTGGTGGATGGCAGTTCCTCACCAAGCCTGAGTTTCATAAAACCGTTGCACTCATCAATGGCGATAAATTCATAAAAAGATTATCAGCCGCCGCCTTGGAAACCCTCGCCATCATTGCCTATAAACAACCCATCACCAAAAGCGAAATTGAGGCCATCCGTGGGGTGAATTGCGATTATGCCGTTCAAAAACTACTTGAAAAAGAATTGGTCATTATCTCGGGCCGCAATGAAGAGGCTGTAGGAAAACCATTGATATATTCTACCTCCAAATCTTTCATGGATTACTTCGGAATTAATAGTGCGGATGAACTTCCCAAAATTGATGAAGTACTGATGGAAGAACTCGTGAAAGCCACACCGGTGAATGTACTGGGCGGTGGGGAAGATCAGGAAGAAGAAATCTTCCAACCCATTACTGAAACATCGAATACAACTACTGTGGTTGCCGAAAACGAATCAGAAACCAACGATTCTGATGTACCCCCACCGGATTCCGATCCTTCATAGAAAATCATACTCCTTTTACGGCTTCTTTTGTTGCACATATGGCATCTATCGTTCGTACAATCAAATAAAAAAATACCTGGTTTTGGGCCAGGTATCAGGGTAAGCGGGTTCTGCAATCATACATGCGGCAGAACATTTTTGAAGACCGTCGCAGACCCGGAAGTTACTCCGGGCCCACAGCAGATCATCGAATGAAAGTGAAAAGGTACGGTAGGGTACGGTTAAAAACTATAGACCTGTCAAATTCATATTTTGGGTTTAAACGGATTTAGTTGATCATGAGTTTACGCGTGTACGTTACCATTCCTTTTAATTGCAGGTAATACACCCCACGTGGCACATCGTTGAGTTTGATGGATATTACCTGATTCGGCGTATCGGTTTTAAACACGGAGCGATGAACGATTTGTCCGGCACTGTTGGTTAACACTGCCTGATAACGGTCCGGCTCCATATGATCAAAATGAATCATAATGGTTTTGTCTTCTACCGGTACCGGATGTACGTTAATACCTGTAATGGAAAGATCAATGGATGCACGGGCAATACTGCTGTACTGAA